>JADFNE010000032.1 GCA_022563535.1 Myxococcales bacterium | reverse complement strand
GTTCAAAGTCGAGGACGAATCGTGGTGTGTTTACAAGTGCAACGACGGCTCCACGGTGCGAATCAAGCTAGTTGTTTCAGAAATCGTGCGTATCGACAATGCCTACGACCCTCAAGGAGATCCTGTCTACCTCATCAAGTCGAGTAACATTACAGCGACCGAGTCTCCGGACAACTTACGCCGACCAGCCAATGAAAAGCCTCCAGGTGGGCAGATTCAATGAGCGCAGTTGCGATCGCCGACGACTACTTTATAGCGACGGAATGCCAGTTCACTCGTACGGCGGCCCAAGACGAGTCTGATCAGAGTACTGGCGAGTTTTTCATACTTTATACAAACCAAGTCGAACAAAAAATTGAGTCGCTCAACAAAGAAATACCGATCGTCTTTCACACTTCTTCAAGGCAAACTCTTGAGGCTTTTCTACAAGCTCGAATGAGGCAGATCAGCGAAGTTGAAAATATCGAGATTGCAGAGCGCGAGAAAGATGGTCAACTCTCGGTCCATGTATGGACCTACCTGTCAAAGGACGACAAAGGCACTAGATTTCGAGTCTACGATATCGAGCAAGAACTAATCGAATTATTGCCAGACATTCTTTTTGAATTTCATGTGCATCGCGGTCGGCCCGCCTCTCCCGGCGGCGATGAGACCGTTTACAACTTGTAGGTCGCGACGGCAAAGCCGCTGCTCACATGCCCTCAACCAACGAACATCTAGATCTGGCTCGAAAGCTCTGGCAATTCGTGGAGGACTACCCGCTCGCGAAACTTGTAGAGGCTCAGATCGAGATTGCTGTGGCAAGCGCCTATTGGTCGTCACTTCATCACATCGATGCAGTACTAGCCTTAAGGGTAATCAACAAGCATCCAGGAGCTGACTCCGAACGCTGTCGAGAAATGACACGCTTGGGTGGCTCGATGCATGGGATTGTCAGATATCACAGGCTACTCAAAGACAGATATGATGAGGCCATGTATCGCGCTCAACCGATTACGCAGATCGATTTTGAGGCTGAGATAGTCGAGGCCCATACTGAGGTTCGAGCCAAGACTGAGCGAATGCTCGGTCGGTGGGCCGAGCAGGAACTCAGTTGAACGTCTAACTCATTCCACCGACTGGTTCGCGATCGTGGAGTGTACGCTTCGGTGACCACCTATACATGATCGGACCAGGCCGACGGTGCAACTGCCGAACAATTTCGACGGCTGGCCGCTCTACAAGGGCGGGCACGAGATCGGCAGATGATAAGCCCAGGGTATACGCAACTCGAGACAACGTCCCGATCTTCATCCCGTTGAAGTCTCCCCGACACAGTCGATGGATCACCTTCAGGTCCACCCCGGCGATTGCAGCGAGATCGACACGGCGGATTCCGTGGGCCCGGAGAATGAGCGCCAGCGGTGCGCGAGATTGCGCCATTTTCGGGATCAATCCTCTTCTAGTGTGTCTACCGCAGTGGTATCGCTCCCGTCCTCCAAACTCTTGAGTCGGAGTACCGTGATCGCGGAGGCAATCGCAATGCCGTTCTTGCCGTACTCCGGGGCTTGGCGTCGCCATCTCGCGAGTTCACCGACGACAATCGCCCACAACATCGCCGTCGAGACCGGCACTCCCCAGCCCTCAGCAATGGTTTCGAGGTCCGCATACTCGGGCGGGCAGAACATCGCCTTCACGGGTCGCGAGCGAACCCAGGGGCGGTTTTCGTGATTCCGCAGTCGCTGATCGTCGTTCATTGCGGATTCCGGCTTGGTGTACTGTGAAACCAAGGGTTGCGATTGAACGCCGAAAACAGGTCCCAACAATGGGAGGTGATCGTGCGCCATTGCAACCAATTTGAAGTCGAGTTCGTTGGAGCCGTCCGGAGCCGTAGAGCCGTCACCCACACCCCTCCATGCCGCCATACGCCGCTACTCGCCGGACCGTCAGCGCAACTAGCCGTCACGTTTGCGCTTCCTACCTACGCGCATGATCGGGGATCTGGGTTTGATCGCGAAGGGGCGGGTGGTGGCTTTGTCTGCGAGGTTGGTGCAGGGATGCGTCGGTGAGACCGGTCGAGACCTGCCCTAAGCTCCATCCTGCGCGTTCAATGAGCGGCCCGTGGAGCGGTCATGTCAAAGAGTGCCAACGAGATTGCTGCGGTTTTCGTCGCAGTTTTCGCTGCCCTCGCGCTTTTCCTTCACACGCTCGGAGTGGTGGACATTCATTCGGCCTGGACCATCACAGTCACCCCGGTTTTCGTGTGGGGAGTGGCCACGGTCTTCGCCAGACTCATGCGCGCCACCCAGCGCGGACCGTGCACCTCGCTCATCGACGAACCTCGACTCTGGCGCTTCGATATCTGGATCGCTGCCGCTGTCTACATTGGCTGTACGCTGGCATTCTTCCATCCGCTGTTCGCGGAGTTCGAAACGGCAGTCCTGGGTCCGCCCTCGGATCAGCCCGGGTACCTCTGGACGCTGTGGTGGGGGCATGACGCACTGCTCGGACGCGGCGATGCGACGCTCCGCTTTACAGACCTCTTCTTCTTCCCGGAAGGCACCTCCCTCGAATACCACGTCTACTCCTGGTACAACCTTGTGCTCGCGATTCCCCTGCGCGCTTTTTTGACTCTTCCGGCAATCTACAACCTCTTGCAGCTTCACACTTTCGTGATCGGGGGCCTCGGTGCGTTCGCCCTGTGCCGATACCTCACACGGGACTCCGCCACCAGCCTTGTCGCGGGCTTCGTGTACGCCTTCAGCCCGGTGCATTACGGCTACGCGCTGGCGCACATGAACATCTCGTCGATCCAGTTTCTGCCCTTCTTCGTGCTCTACTTCATTCGGGCCGTGCGTACCTCCGCCGCCCGCGATACCGCAGTCGCGGCCTTCTTTTTCCTGTTGAACGCCGCGTGCAGCTGGTACCACTTCATCTACGCCCTATTTTTTGTGGCCTTCGCGTATGTCTATCTGGCGTGGCGACGCGGTGAAGTGGTGCTGCCGGACGTACTGCGAACCACGCTTATTGTGGTGGGCGCGGGAATCCTGCCGCTTTCGCCATGGATTGTCTTCATGGTTTCCACCGGCAGTAGGGACATGGACGTGATGGGGAACACCGGCTACGACATTTTCGTGGCAGACGTAACAGCGCTCATTGCGCCACACACCGAACATCTGCTTGCGGAATGGCCGCCCTTGCAACGACTCAACGCACGTTTCCCCTTGAACGGCTGGTTCCCAGCCGGTAGCACAGCTTACTTGGGCTGGAGTTGTCTGGCTCTTGCCTGCGTGGCGCTCAACCGAGTACCGGCGGCTGCATCTCGCTTCGCGTGCGGTGCGCTGGCGTTCCTGCTGCTCAGCATGGGAGCACACCTTAGGGTGGCGGGAGTGCTGACTCCAGTTGTGCTGCCCACTCGGCTCCTGCAGGCGTTGCCATTCCTCGACTCGCTGCGCGCACCCAACCGAGGGATGCTGGTGGTGTATCTCTTTCTCGGTATCTTGGTGGCGGTAGGAATCGGACGTGTACGCGATGGCCTAACCCCCGGTTGGCGCCAGCACGCCTTCGTTCTGGGTGCCGCCATGGTGATCTTCTTCGACTATTTTTCCGTCGCCCGACAGCACACGAACGTGATTCCTCCAGCGGTCTACGCGGCCATCCCGAGGGATGAGCTGCGTTTCGGGATCCTCGATCTTCCGCTCACCTCTACGAACATCGCGCTCTACCTGGCATACCAAACCGACCACGGTCTGCCCATCGCCGAGGGCTACGCAGTCGGTCGCGTAGTTGAATCCCTCGTTGGCCGCATGAGGGGCATGAAACAGGAGCAAATCAAGGCAGAGCTCGCAGGGGGCTCCGTTCGTTACGTGGTAATTCACCTCACTCCGCCTGAACGCGGTGACAGAGCGGATTATTGGGTGAAAAAAATGGAGCAGGCCGGCTTGAATGTTGTGTTTGAGGACGCCGACGCAGTGCTATTCCAGGTCTATTGAGCGCGAGTCCCGAAGAGCTCTGCCAAGGGCTGAGCTTTATGATCACTCCACACGAATATGACGGCGAGGCGGCGGGCCTCCGACACTCGCATTAGTCGTCGGTGATCTTCGACGACCGTCACGTGGCACGAACCAGGCCGTCACCTCTCCTGCAACCGTGCAAGGCCGTCGGATGACTGCTCCTCGAGCGAGGGCACAAGGGCTGCGGGGGATACTCGTGTGCGTTTGAGCTTGAATCTGTCGTGCGGATTCTTGGAGCCGTCTGGAGCCGTGGAGCCGTCCCCCACACCCCTCCATGCCGCCATACGCCGCTACTCGCCGGACCGTGAGCGCAACTAGCTGTCACGTTTGCGCTTCCTACCTACGTGCATGATCGGATATCTGGGATTGATCGCGCGGGGGCGGGTGGTGAAGTCGGGTGTGGTTTCGAGGGGTTGAGGGGGTTGGGCGTTGAGTGTTTCCCGTCAGCAGAACTCGGACATTTGGATGCCCTAAGTTAAGAGACACATCACGGGGTCTCGTGCCCCGAGGAGAGTCTCGAAATGGCAGGAAGAAGAAAGCAATCCTCCGAATCAGCAGTTCGTGAGATCCGACGTAGGACCCGCAGGAAGTTCGCGCCGGAGGAGAAGATCCGGATCGTGCTCGAGGGGCTGCACCATCGCTACTCGCGGAAACTTCGAAGGACTACATAGGGCAGTTATGATTATTGACGATGCACGGGTATCGACCTTCACGGTCGCGTCAGGGTGGTCTACTTTCGTGCGCTGACTCTCATTGCCGAGGATAGTGCGTGCTTACAGCCAAAAAGTCTCTGCCACACTGGCTTGTGCCCACGGTCATGGTGTTGCTTGCGCTCGTCTATTGGGTGGGTGCATGGCAGCACCTCCACCGGGTCAACGATCAAATTCATCGGACGGACCAAGGCGCCTACTTGAATTACGCCCGCGAGATAGCCAAGACGGACTACGCGTACGTTGGCGGACGAAATCGAATGCCCGCCTTCCCCTTTCTAGCCAGCCTCGTTTATCAGGACGGGATGAGCGAGGAAGCTTTCTTCAACCGGGTCAAACACCTGAACATTATTCTCTCGATGCTGTCGCTGGTCGCCATCTGGTGGGTGTCGCGGCAATGGCTTCCTCCACTCGAGGCGACAACCTTCGCTTTGATCGCTGCCTTTGGCGTATTCGTCTACAAATCGGCGTACGCACAGGCTGAGATTCTGTTCTACACGATGAGCTTCTTTGCGTTTCTGCTAGCGCTGCGCGTGCTGCACCGACCGTCATGGTGGCTGGCTTTGCTGACCGGCGTCGCCACCGGGGTGTCGCAGTTGACCAAGGCGTCGCTCCTGCCATTTCTAATCCTGCTCCTGGCCTGGAGTGCTGTGGGCGCAATAGTCGACCTTCGACGTTCGTTACGCAATGGAGCGCCGACGCCGATTGGCTGGCGGCGTCCCCTCGCCATGTTGCTGCTGCTCGCAGGTTTCCTCATGACCGTCTTCCCTTACATCCAGACGAGCAAGGAGCGCTTCGGCCACTGGTTCTACAACGTCAATTCGACCTTCTATGTCTGGTGTGATTCCTTCGCAGAAGCAAAGGCTACGACGGGGGCGCACGGGGACCGTCTGCACTGGCCGGACATGCCCGCAGAGGAGATTCCGAGCCTTCGCAAGTATCTTCGTGAGCACACGGCGAGTCAGATCGCCGGCCGAACCGCCAACGGCTTCGTGAGGGTAATGAAGAAAGCCAAGCATCAACCCGCGGCCGCGGGCCTTTTGGCCCTCTACCTCGTTCTGATCCTTACCATCTCGGTACGGGCGCGCTCGGCGATGGGTCGAGTCCTATTCGATGACGATCGCTGGGTCGTAACCGGCTTCATCACCAGCCACATCCTCGGCCATCTGCTCCTGTACTCGTTCTACGCGCCCATCGCATCTGGTGCGCGTCTGGTTATGGCGCTCTTCCTACCCTCCCTGTTTTGTATGATCTACCTCTCTACGCACCGCGATCTTCGGGAGACCGTGCTGTTTCGCAAGGGGGGGCGCACGATCCGGCCCCGAAACTGGCACCGCGGGATGCTCGGCGTGCTGGGCGCTGTGATCGTCCTGGTTTATCCGTACTGGATCCTGCACAGGTACACGGGAAACTGACTCTTGGGAACGGAGACCCTGCGGGTCCTCAACTCGCATTCGAAGCCAACAACACCACCCGTGCGTGTTGCCGAGCAACGACTAAGCCGCTTTCCCCCAGATGTAGCGATGGTGCAGGCCAGCGACGCGCGTAAGCCCTATATCTCTAACTATGGGATATGCGCGGCTCGCCGGATCATTGCAAAAAGCTCGATAATCAATGGGTTTGCGAGTAGCAGGCAGATCTGGAGATGGGTCGTCTCTCCTAATTCGATTCAGGAAAGGGCGTTGGGTGCCCCTTTAGTAGAAAAAGCCAGTGCCGCGGGGGTGCCGCGCTCATGCTGGATGAATCTACCGCAGGTAATTTTGAATGATGCGGTTCAGTCCCCAAAGACAAGAGGTGTTCGTACGCCATTGCTACGAATTTGAAGTCGAGTTCGTTGGAGCCGTCTGGAGCCGTGGAGCCGTCCCCCACACCCCTCCATGCCGCCATACGCCGCTACTCGCCGGACCGTGAGCGCAACTAGCTGTCACGTTTGCGCTTCCTACCTACGTGCATGATCGGGGATCTGGGTTTGATCGCGAAGGGGCGGGTGGTGAGTTCGGGTGTGGTTGTTCGCCTGAAATGCCGGTGATCAAGCGTGACATCGATTGCGCAAGCGGTGGGGCGGAGGATTCGGACTATTCGCGATGATCGATGTAGTGGCAGATGTGCGCCCGTTGATCCGTCTCGAGTCCGAAGAACTCGACTCCAACATGGCTCGACACACTCGACTGTTGGGTGACGTGTCGAACGATGCCGTTCAATGCGAATGGCAACAGGGACGGCAACTCGAGCTTTAGATCGATCTCCTGGCCGACCGTGAGAGCGTTTGACGAGGGGTCGCAGTAGATCCCGATACCGGTCGAGCTGATGTTTCGCGCCTGCTGGTTGTTCCCAGACTCGTGGCCGATCGCAACCCAGACAGGCCGTCGTCTCTTGGGACGCACGCGGGGTGCAGGTAGACTCGCATATTTCTTTGCGGTTTCGACTGTGAAATAGAAGCGGCAGCCGTTTCCCGGAACGGAATCGACCCAGATTCGCCCGCCCCAATTTCCGACGATCTTCTTGCAGATCGCCAGCCCTAGCCCCGTTCCCGAGTACTCGTCCTCGGTATGGAGACGTTGGAAGATTTCGAATATCCGGCTCGCGTGCCGGCAATCCAGCCCGATGCCCTGGTCTTCAACACAGACTGCGGATTCGTCGTCGAATTTTTCGGTGAATATCCGAATCTCGGGTGGTGCATCGGCGGAAAACTTGATTGCGTTGCCGATCAAATTCATGAACAGGGATCGAAAATGATGGTGCTCGCCCACAACAATCGGCAGGGACCCAATCGAAATCAATGCCCCGGATTCATCGATCTGGCCCTCGAGATCCAACAGCACCTCGTGCAAAACTTCTGGGAGCGATATCGGGTGGGTCGGCTCCTTGGATGCGTCGACTCGCGAGTATTTGATCATGTCGACCATCAAGCGGTCCATGCGCTGATGACTCGCGATGATGCGATCGAGTATTCGCCGTTCTTTGTCGTTGAGCTTGTCCGCAGCGCTCCGCTTCAGAATCGCAGCCGACTTCTGCGTGGTGGCAAGGGGCGTTCGAAGGTCGTGGGCCATCGTGCTCGCCAGCGCGCGGAGTTCGTCGTTGCGATGCTTGAGCTTGCGCCGCAGACGCGCCCGGGACAAAGCGGCTTCTACGGCATGAATCAAGACTTGAGCATTGAAACTGTCTTTTATGATGTAGTCGCTGATCCCGGCCCGCAGCGCCTCGGCGGCAATCTCTTCCCCCCCTTGCCCCGTGAGCATGATGACCGTTGCCGCGGGAGTTTCGTCTGAATTCTCTTCCAGACATTCGATCAACTTGAGTCCTGGGCCATCGGGAAGACCGTAGTCGAGGAACACGACGTCGAAGTTCGTTTTGGCGATGCACTGGCGCGCCTCTTCCAACGTGGCAGCTTCGTGGATCTGGTAGGTGCGCTCGGTGTCCTTCTGGAGGAAGCAAGTGTAGATTTCTCGATCGCCGGGGTTGTCGTCGACAATCAAGAGCGAGAGCGTTTTGGGCATAGCCTGGGAAGCCTCGTTGCGTACCGGACAGGCCAGCGACGCGATCAGTTTCCCTCCGGATCGGCAGGGCGAAGAAGCGACTCGATCCGTAGAACCGTCGACCCGGCCCCGAGTCTCAACCCAGGGGGCACTCCAGGAAGCACTGAGACGTCAGCTGCACAGTCAGCATGACTTCTACACAAAGTTAAGTAGTAGGTCTCCAGTTCAGTCTTCCTCGAGGCAGACCCCGGCAAGCCACCATTTCGGAGCGCAGTCGTAGATCAGGCGACCGCGTTCTCCGTGCATGCGATCGAGTAATTTCTCGAGTCCGGGCGGTGGCATCCCCGGGGCGGGTTCGTCCTGCAACTCATCTAGTGGAATCGGATAACTGGCCCAGTCCTTGGGTGCTCTCCAGCCCGGAGGCGGGACGAGTTGGCTACGGGTTCCGCTGATGGGATACAGCGCGCGCCAGTCGTGAATCTTGGTCGCCAGGTCCGCGACCACATCCGGATGAGCCGCAGCGAGGTTGTTGTATTCGTTGGGGTCTTCGCTGATCTTGAACAAGTAGTTGGTGACGGTTGCCGAAATCTGTTCCTGTTCGACTTCCTGTACCAACTTCCATTCGTCGTTGAACGCCGTCAATGAGATCGAACCGTAGATGGGCGTTTCCGAACCAAAATAGATGTACTCCTTGCGGGATATTTTCTTTTCTTCGGCGATTGCGGGCCACATGTCGCGTCCGTCAAGCGAACGTCGGTTGCGAGTTTTAATCCCGGCCGCGCTAGCAAGGGTCGGGAAGACATCCATCGCGGTCATGATCTGGTCCATCTTTGCCCCCGCCGCGACCTTGCCGGGCCATCGCAGCAATGAAACCACGCGGATGCCGCCCTCGAAGGTATCCCCCTTGCCCCCGCGCAGAGGGGCGTTGTCGGCTCCCCCGACTGAATACGCGGCGCCGCCGTTGTCACTGAAGAAGAGCACAATGGTATTTTCTGCGATGCCCTCGTCGTCGAGGGTGTCGAGCACCCGGCCGATTGCCTGATCGAGTGCATCGACCACGGCAGCGTACATCGGGCGCGCACTCGGGCGCAGCAAGAGTTTGGCCATGAGCCGGGTTCCGTCGGTTCCCTTGCTGCGCGCGGGTTCGAGATCGGTTTCGATGTCTTCGTACTTCTTCTTCAGTTCGGGTGGCGCGTCGAGTGGAGTGTGGGGGGCGATGAACGGCATGTAGAGAAAGAACGGTTTCTCTTTGTCCCGCGCCTTGATCCAGCGCGATGCTTCAGTGCTCAAGAGAAACGTCTCGTAGCCATCACCCTCGATCGACTTGCCGTTTTGCTGAAAGTCCTTGCCGCCCTGATTGGCAAAGGGCGGGTAGTACCCCACCTCAGTGTGGAGATGGCCATAGAAATGCTCGAAGCCGCGTTCGTTCGGGTGGTAACTCTGTTGCGCATGGCCGAGGTGCCACTTGCCCACCATGGCGGTCTGGTAACCGGCCGCCTGAAAGGACTGCGGCATGAAGTGTTCATCGGGATGAATGCCGTTGGTATCCCAAGCCATGATCACCGCGTACATGACGCCCAGCCGGATCGGGTCCCGTCCCGTCATCAAGGCAGCTCTAGTAGGAGAGCAGATCGGAGTGGTGTAGAAGCGGTGCAGCTCGGTGCCCTCGGCGGCCAGACGATCGAGGGAGGGGGTCTCGATGGGACCACCCCGGAACCCGACGTCGGCCCAACCGAGATCGTCCGCCACCATTATGATGATGTTGGGACGATCGGGTTTTGCGTCTGCCGGTGAAGCGAAACTGGGAGCCAGCAAGATTGCCAGTGTCACGGCGGCTGCAGGGAACCCGAGTCGTGTCATCATGGAATGCGTCACCAGTACACCTCCGTCTCGCTCGAAGCATGCTATCGATACGTGGACACGTAGTGTCTACTATATTAGACCGCTGCATTGGAAGCACTGCCCGTATGCAAACTCGAGATGTCATACGCTATTTCGACGCACAGGCAGATATTTGTGAGCGACTCGGCTCACCGCTGTACACTGCGCTCTCTCGTGCGTGTGCCCGGGATCTCGAAAAAGGCGGACCGGTAGCCAGCCTATTGGAAGGATGGTCGGGCAATGCCCTCTTGGATGCGGTGGCGATGCGTCTGTTTGGAGCGGTCCATCGTCTCGTCTTGAAAGGCGAATTGCCCGAGTTGGCGCGCCATTACCCGAGCATGGGTGGAAAGCCCGAATCGCCTCGGTTGGAGGAAGCCTTTCTTGCAGCGGTGTCGGCTGAGGCCGATCGCATCGTTCCTGAACTCGAGGAACAAGTTCAAACCAACGAAGTGTGTCGCTCGGCGGTTCTGCTCGGAGGCTTTCTCGAGCTTGCCGCCGCTACGGAAATGCCGCTGCGACAGCTCGAGTTGGGCGCAAGCGCTGGGCTCAATCATATTTGGGATCAGTATCGCTATCGACTTGGAGATTGCCATTGGGGGGCGGCAGATGCCTTGCCTCTGCTCGACACGGCGTGGTCTGGCCCTCCGCCAAAGCTCGATGCAAAGCTAGTCGTCGCGGAGCGCGCAGCGTGTGATCTGTTTCCGATCGACCTCAGCCAGGCGGAAGCGGAATTTCGCTTGGATTCGTTCATTTGGCCCGATCAACCCGAACGTCGCCAACGTTTTGCCCAGGCTGCAGAACGAGTGCGGAACGCGCGGGTCGAGATCGATGCAGCCCGCGCCCTGCCTTGGCTCGAAGCAAAGCTGGCCGCCCCTTCGCCCGGTCGAGTGACGGTCATCTTCCACTCGGTTTTCTGGTACTACATGACTCACGAAGACCGGCGGGGCGTCGAGGCGCTGCTTGCGGAGAAGGGAGCTGCCGCGGATACCACGGCTCCCCTCGCGTGGCTTCGCATGGAAGCGAGTTCCGTGGATGTATGCGAGCTTCGACTCTCTCTTTGGCCCGGAAGCGGCGTACGAGAGGATCGCGTACTTGCCGAGTGCGGCTTCCACGGACAGTTCGTGAACTGGTTGGACGGGTAACGCGAAGCGGCTAGCCTGCTGTGATGACGAAGCGCGTAATCATCGTCGGCGGCGGTTTCGCAGGACTCAACGCAGCCAAAGGCCTCGCCAACGCGCGCGACATCGACGTCATCCTGATCGACGAACGCAATCACCACCTCTTCCAACCCTTGCTCTACCAGGTCGCAACCGCGGGGTTGAGCCCGGCTGAAATTGCCGAACCGATCCGCGGGATCCTGTCCCGGGCTCGCAACATCAGAGTATTGCGAGAGCGAGTGCTTGACGTCGACTTGTCCAAACGGGTAGTGGTGAGCGACGCGGGCGATCATCCTTACGACTATCTCATTCTGGCCTGCGGCTCCAAGCACGCGTACTTCGGCAACGAGGCCTGGGAAGAATACGCGCCGGGGCTCAAAACCTTGGAACAGGCGACCGAGATTCGACGACGGGTGCTTTCGGCCTTCGAGGAAGCGGAAAAGGAAACCAAACCCGAAGTCAAACGATCTCTGCTGACCTTTGTAATCGTGGGCGGCGGGCCGACCGGAGTGGAACTCGCGGGGGCCATTGGCGAGATGAGCCACTTTACACTCACGCGAGATTTTCGACAGATCGATCCGGCGCTGGCCCGGATCATCTTGATTGAAGCCGGGCCGCGGATCCTTCCAACGTTCGACGACAAACTCGCTGCCCGCGCAGTTCGGGATCTCGAGAGTCTCGGAGTGCAGATCTGGACCGAAAGCCCGGTAACCGACATCGACGCCAGTGGCCTGGACGTCGGGAGTAAACGCCTCGCGTGCCGGACTGTCCTTTGGGCCGCCGGCGTCAAGGCCTCATCCCTGGGACTTCGGTTGGGGGCAAAGCTCGATCGGCAGCGGCGGGTGATGGTCGGTGGCGATCTCAGTCTTCCGGGGCATCCCGAAGTCTTCATCGCGGGCGATCAAGCCCACGTCGCCGATGAAAACGGCAATCCGCTGCCCGGCATGGCGCCCGCCGCGCTCCAGCAGGGGCGATATCTCGCGCGCCGCATACGCAAGATGGTGCGTGGAGGCAGTTATCCGGACTTTCGCTTTCACGACAAGGGCCAGATGGCCACCATTGGTCGACGCCGTGCGATCCTCGAATCTGGAAACATCAAGTTCGCCGGGATCACGGCCTGGGCGGCGTGGCTGGTCATTCATATCTACTACCTCGCCGGATTCAAGAATCGCCTGTTCGTGGTACTTCAATGGGTCTGGTCCTATTTCACATATCGCCGCGGCGCGCGTCTGATCGTGGGAAAGGATTGGCGCTTCTATCCCGAGGAGACGGACGACTCGGTTGAGCGGCAGTAGCGGGAGCGATCAAGTGATTCGGTTTTGCCGTCCGTCCCAAATTGAGATCGACGATCACCTGAGTCTTTCCGACAGCTCGTTCAGTTATCCCGAAGTAGGAGCGACCGCGACTTCCGCTTCTCTCGATTCCATCGCAGTCCACTACGACGTAGACCGGCACCGTTTTTCATTGGGGATCGGTCGCGATCTCTTTGAGCGGGCTCGAACATCTTTGTTGGCGTGGCGACAGTTCGAGATTCCCTGGCTCGAGTTTCATGGCGACAAGACGCAACCGAAATCCGATCAGATTGTCGCAACCTTGACCCGTTTTGCTGGTCTTTGGTTCCTCAACCCGTGCCGAGTCGTCTACGCGGAATGTGCCGACGACACCTCCAACGAAGCGGTCTTCGCGTATGGCACGCTTCCGGGTCACGTCGAGCGGGGTGAGGAACGATTCGCGGTCAGCTTCGATCCGACAACCGGGGAAGTGAGCTACGAAATACTCGCATTCTCACGTCCCGCGGTCCCTCTCTCGAAGATCGGCTATTTCTGGGTTCGCCGGCTTCAGAAACGCTTCGCGCTGTCTTCCGCCGAGGCGCTGACACGAGCCTGCCAGCTGGGCGCAAGCTAGAATGCACGCCGGGGGTCAGGAGCCTCGTCCCCGCCACCGTCCCGCCAGCGTAAACGGGTGACATCGAAAATGGCTGATTCCAAAAACTCCCCGGCATTGCTTGTAAATGTCCCAGACCCTTCGATGATGTATGACCTGGCGCGCATGCCCATGCCGTTCGGCCGTTTCAAGGGAAGAGTCCTGATCGATCTTCCAGAGCCGTATGTCGTCTGGTTCAAGAAGAACGGTTTTCCGAAGGGCAGGCTGGGCGAGTTGTTGGGGATGCTCTACGAAGTGAAGGCCAACGGCCTCGAGCCGCTTTTCGATGAGTTGCGCAACCCGAAGCGTCCACGAAATCTAAAACACCTGGAGCCAGCTCTTCGCTATCGTCAAAAGTGAGTGACCCCCAGCGAACTACCCGGAGACCCCCTTCCGTTGAGCAATGACACGAGTCAAATCCGCTTTGACCCCGAAGCCCTGCTTGAAGATGCGCGCGGCAATACGCAGCTCGCCGACTTCGGTCCGGGAGATTTCCGCCCAGCGCTCGATGTCCTGCTCCGCACCTACGACAGCCACATCACCAGTACCAAGGGACGCAAAAAAGCGTACCGTCGCGTCGTTGGCCTGTTGGCCACGCGACTTCGCGTCGCGGAGGCGCTGCGGAAGTATCCCGAGATCAAAGAGCGGCCGATAAATTCTCCGATGGTGCTCACGGGCATGCCCCGCTCGGGGACCTCTGCGCTCTTCAACCTGCTCGGCGCCGACCCATCCGCACGAGCGCTGTTGTTGTGGGAGACCCAGTTCCCGGATCCGATGGAAGGCCTTGCACCCGGAGCCAGCGATCCGCGCCACGATGCCATCGAGGCCTACTACAAACAGAGCCGGAAAGAGAATCCCGAGTTCACCAAGATGCACTTCTCCAGCGCGGACACTCCCGAAGAGTGCGTACTGCTCCACGCCTATTCCCTGGGCGGCGTACACTTCGGCACCGAAGTCATGCTGGAACCGTACGGTTCCTGGTACCGGAAGCAGGATTTGCACGAGATGTATTCCTACTACCGTCTGCTGCTGCAGATGCTCGACTGGCAGCGCCCGGGGGACCGCTGGCTCTTGAAGGCACCGGCGCATATGTGGGGCATCGATTCGCTGATCGACACCTTTCCCGACGTTTCAATCGTATGGAGTCACCGCGACCCGCTGGCCTGCACGGCTTCTATTTGTTCGATGACCCACATGCTGATGCAAGATCAGGTTGAGATGTCGAAGCAAGAGCTCGGCCCGATCGTGATGGACTTCTACGCCACGTCCCTCGAGCGCGGGCTCGCGTTGCGGGACCAATGCGACCCCGCGCGCTTCATCGACGTCAAACACGATAGTTTCGTAGCGGACTCGATGGGAGTCGTGGGGCAGATCTACGATCACTTCGACCTGGAACTCGGCGATGCAGCAAGACAGGCGATGAACACCCACATCGCGGCCCACCCAAAAGGGCAGCACGGGAAACACCAGTATCAGTTGGACGACTGGGGCTTGACCGTCGAGGATGTAACGACGCGCTTTGTACCCTATATCGACCGCTTCGACATCGATATGGGCTGACGAATCAGAAGAAACGAGGAAAGACATTGAGCCTCGACAACATTCGCATCGTTCTCGTTGAACCTCAGCACCCCGGCAACATTGGCGCGGTTGCCCGGGCGATGAAGACGATGGCGATGAAGAGCCTCTACATCGTTCGCCCCGTAAACTTCCCATCCCACGATGCCGAGCGTCGCGCGGTCGGGGCGATCGACACCTTGATTGCTGCCAAGATCGTGTCGAACCTCGAGGATGCGATTGGAGACTGTCCGACCGTGGTCGGGACGACATCTCGCAACCGCGCACACCCCCATCCAACCCTCAGTGCGAGAACCTGCGGCGAGAGACTCGTGCGCGACGCCACAGATCGCGCACCCGTCGCGGTACTGTTTGGTCCAGAGCGAACTGGCCTCAGCAACCACGACATGAACGCATGCAATTTCCAACTTGCGATTCCAACCAACCCCGAGTTCCCGTCGCTCAACCTCGCATCCGCTGTGCAATTGCTCTGTTACGAAATTTTTCTGGCCTCGGACCAGTTCCAGCCACCCGACCCCAAGTCAATTGACTACCCGCCTCAGAGCGACATGGAATTTTTCTACAAATACCTGGAGGAGACGCTGGATTCGCGAGATTTTCTCGTCGACGCCGGGCGCGATATCGCCCTGGCAAAAATCCGCAGACTGTTTGGGCGGTCGCGGCCGCGGGTAGGAGAGCTCAAGCTACTCCACAGCTTGGTGAAGTTGATGAGGCGAGACCTGGACTGAACCGAAACGCATCGGATTTTCCTTTACCGCACTCGGTTTGTGCCCGATAATCACGTCAATCGTTTTCTGCCCTACGCGCGCCCACTGCGTAACGACTCGTTAGTAGACCCCGAGAAAGCTCCGAAAAGCCGCGAGGAAGCCTGTGTCGCTCGAACCCTCTACTTCATCTGTTTCCCCCGAAGCCGCGGAACACGCGCTGAGCTGGCCAGCTGTTTCCTGGATCTGGACTCGCCACCTCACATCTCTGTTGTTCCCGATCAGCACGTTGGCGTTTCTGTGGACGGGCCCCCATCCCTGGTACGTCGCACCTCTATTCATGTTGCCTTCCGTGTTCTTACTCGACATCGATTCGAATGCAACCGTAGAACGACGACAGCCGGTGGCGAGCACGCCCGGGTGGCCCTTCGATGGATTGGTCTACTTTCTCGCCGGTCTGCAACTCTTGATCGTCTTCGAACTCGCGCGGATGTACGCGATCCAGGGTTTCTTCTCGGTCGACACCGCGATGGTGTTGCTCGTCGTCGGGGGGAGTTCTGGGTTTTCGATCATCAACGCCCACGAACTCATTCACCGAAACAATCTCTTTGAGCGAACATTGGGTCGGCTCGTGCTCGCGTCGGTTCTGCAGGAGCACTTCTACACCGAGCATCTGCGAGGCCATCACGTAAAGGTCGGCTTGCCCGACGACCCGGCGACCGCCCGCTTCGGCGAGTCCTACGAGGCCTTCTACCGCAGAACCGTGCCGGCCCAGATGCGCAGCGCCTGGCGAATCGAAGCCAAGCGTCTCGGCGACCCCAACATGCCTTTCTTCGACGTACGCACCCTGGGCAACCGGGTGCTGCATGGGATCGTGGTCGGTTGGGGAATCGGCTTTGCGATCTGGTTTCAGTTTGGACCTGCATCCTTTGCAGTCTTCCTGGTTCAAGCCTTCATGGCATCGCGCCTGCTCGAGGTCGTCAACTATTTCGAACATTGGGGTCTGCGCAGAACCGCACGCCGGATACGGCCAAGCGACTCCTGGGACACTCATTCTTGGTTTACCTATTACGGACTGACGGGCCTGTCTCGCCACGCGGATCACCACCGCGAGCCCGCGCGACCGTTTCAACAGCTGCAAGTGTTTGAAGAAGCGCCCGTTCTCCCGACCGGGTACATCGGACTGATCTTCATGATGACGGGTAGGAATCATGAATTCCAACAGCAAGCGGTTCGAGAGCTCATGCAGCGAGAGCTCGGCCCGTTCAGCCCAGAGACCGAGCCCGAAGAAGCCGAGCGTGCCCACGAAACCGCGCGAAAGATTCTTGCCCACACGAAACCACCCCACGCTGGCCTCTTTGGACCCAACGCCGAGGGCGAGCGCGGCCTTCGCGTCGTACTGCCGAGAATCGCAATCCTGCTGGGTGTCGTGTTGGTATTGACCGTGGGCGTGCAGTTCGAGAACCCCGGAGCGCTTTCATTCGTCGGGCGGTTTGCGCTCGACGCATGGATCCTCGCTGCGTTCTACACAATGATTCGGGTGTACCGCCGCCTATCGGATACGAAGTCAAGCGAAGGCCTGCGCTGGAGTGCTGCCATGGGCATGCTTTTCACGATCGGGACGATCACGACGAACGTAATCGGCTTTTAAACCGCGCCTCAACAGGCTGCTAGATCAAGGCTGTCGTTGAAACTGTAGTTGCAAGGTATGCGCGGTGCACCTTGTCGGAGTAACGAACCGGCACCGGACGCCCTCGGCGGATCGCCCGGGCGATGCGGGTGGGTCCAAAGTTGTAGGCGGCAAGGGCGACATCGATATCGCCGAACCGGTCAATCAATCGGGTCAGATAACGCACACCCAGGCGAACATTGAGATTGGGATCGAAAAGACTCTCCGGCCCATCCCATTGAATCTCGAGTTCTCGCGCCATGGCGGCAGCGGTGTCGGGACGCAACTGCATCAGACCCAACGCACCCACCCGGGATACGGCCCTCGAGTTTCCGCTGCTCTCGACGTGGATCAAGCCGAGGATCAAACGCGGCTCGATGCCACTTCGGCGCGCTTCGTCGAGAATCGTACGGGTCAAAACTTTGATTTCCGAATCGGGGAGCCGAGTGCGACGAGACGCGAGAAAGTCTCTCACCTCTACATAGTGTGGCGGGGGTATCGGAACGAACTCTCGTGCTTCGAGAACAACTGGGGGCGGGGTCCCTGCGGAGACCAGAAGTGGAATCAGAAGAACCAGCATCAGGGTGTGTTGCTTGCGCTCGCTCGTCATGGCGTGCTCCCTTCGGTAGCCGTTCGACCCGCTCGGAAGCGTTTTCCGAAATAGGGCACTGGCTTTGCGTCCCCAGCTTTCGCTGGGTTTGCTCTTTTCGAGGAGCCATCAGAACGACAGGTTCGTCCGAGCTCCGCTGGCCGCAGTCACACTGTGACCAACCTCACTGATCGGCCCCAAAAATTACAACTTGAGTGTTGCAATTCTTTCAATCTTGGAATTCGCAAAGGCGAGAGTGAGTTTCGCACGGGCTTCCCAGTAGTTTCCATTTGGTTGCCGCAACTAGGTGTCTGACCCAAGACTCGTCGCGACGCCCATGCACCAGTGCATCGCCGCCTGGGCTTTCCACGAGAGTCTTGGGTCAGGCACCTAGGTAATGTGATGTAGTTCCAGAACGTGGAAACTACGGCAGCGCGCGAACTCGCGGAGCCGAAATCCCCTCGATTCGATCCGCATTCGTGTTGGGCAGCGCACGTGCGAGGCTCTGCTTGACTTCCCGATAGGCAGGGTTCTGCGCAAGGTTCGTCCATTCGCGAGGATCGTTTCGGTGATCGTAGAGTTCTTCAGTGCCGTTTTGGTAGCGGATGTAGCGCCAGTTCTGGTCTCTCACGGCGTGGTTCATATAGCCATAGGTGGTGACGCTCGGAAAGGGCCAGGCAAGTTCAGGCGCGCTGAGTAGCGAGGTTAGCGAACGGCCTTCGATCTGCTTCTTGGGAAGCTCGAGCCCCGTCAGTTCGGCGAGCGTGGGATAGAGGTCGAGCAGGTTGACCGACGCATCGGAGCTCATGCCCTCGACGATACCGGGGCCCGCAAAAATCAAGTTGACCCGGGTGGCACGCTCCCACAGCGTGAACTTCGCCCAGTGTTTCTTTTCACCGAACTGCCAACCGTGATCGGACCACAGCACCACGA
The DNA here is from genome assembly GCA_022563535.1 of Myxococcales bacterium. Lineage (NCBI taxonomy): Bacteria > Pseudomonadati > Myxococcota > Myxococcia > Myxococcales > Myxococcales bacterium. The sequence goes on along the minus strand of JADFNE010000032.1, from coordinate 30,153 downwards.
TGGTGTTGTCCGCATAGCCGCTGTCCTGCAATCCATCGAGAACTCTTCCGACACAGTCATCCGCAAATGCGGTCGTTGCGAGATAACCCTGGACCGCCGTCTTCCACTGACCGTGGCTCGTGATCTGTTGATGTTGCGCTTCGCCAATGCCCATCATTCGACCAGCGAGTGGGACATCCGCGAGATCATCTTCCAGAACTTCGGGGAGTTCGATTTCCTCGATCGGGTACTGATCGTAATAGAACTGGGGCGCGTAGAAGGGAAGATGAGGTCGGATGATCCCAACTGCGAGAAAGAAGGGTTCTTGAATCGCCCCGGAGCGGAGCTGCTCTCGGGCCCAGTTCACCATGCGGCCATCAGACATGTCGTCGAAAGTAATATGAGGAGCCATCGGACCCCAATCCCAGAAACTCTTCGCGCCCTGGCCCCAGTCCGCCATGGGCTTGGGCCGCGCGCGCGCTTTCGGCTCCTTGTAGTGATCGTTTTCCTTGGACGGCCAATAGACGTCAAAACCGCGTCCTTTGAGTTCAGTTTTGAAGTGGTGGCCGTGAAATAGCTTGCCGGCGCCCGTCACCTGATAACCTCCTCGTTGAAACAGCTCGGGCAGGGAAAGCGCCTGATTGAGCACTGGATTGCCGGTGTACGTATCCGTGTTTTTGTAGTTGCCCGAAGTGCTGGGACGGATCGACGTCATTACCGCCGCGCGCGAGGGGCCGCAGGTCGGCGCGGGCGCGTGGGCATTGGTGAAGGAAAGCCCTCGCGCGGCCAATCGATCGAGGTTTGGGGTACGGGCCTGGGGATGACCCTTCAACACTGAAGTCCAGTCGCTGAGATCGTCTACCACGATGAACAGAACATTGGGCCGCTTGGCTTCAGTAGAGCACGCGGTGCCGAAGATCGGCAGCGTGGCGCACAAAAGAACCAGGGCTCGAAGTCTACGGTGCTGATTACCGATCAAGCCCAGCAAACCGCAATCTTCCTGGCTCCTTCATAAGGAAGGCGGCCGTGGGAAATGGAATAGTTGTCGATTGCCACGACGTCGCCCCTTTCCCAGGGCTCTACAACCAGATGCTTCCAGATCGTGTCGCGCACGACTTCGAGGTCGGCCTGTGAGATTTCACTGCCGTCGAGATGAGTGCAGTGCATCGAGCGCTCTTCGGGAGGTGTGGCTTCGAGTTTTTCCTGTAGCAATGTCGCAATCTTCACCAACCCCTGGTGTCGCTCGCTGGGACGGTACTTCGCAATGCGTGAAAGCTCGGCGAGCGCAGTGCCCGAATGAAAAGTCGTCGTGTGATTGAACCAGGCTCGGGTTCCGGTGACTGGATGATCCCTGAACACCGGCTGCGTGCTGGTCAGGCGCAGGCCGTCGTGCTCGAGCCACTCGGTTTCGAATCCCTCTTCGCGGCACTGCTTTTCGACTTCATTACGATCGGTGGTCCCGAACATCTCGTCCCAACTCTTGAGCATGGTTGGATCGTTGCTTCGCTCGTTTTCCGTGGACTCTGTGTTCCTGCAGGCATAGTTCCGCACGATACGGATACCCTTCTCTTCGAATCGCTTGCAGATTTCGTCGGGAAGATCGCGCCAGACCTTGCGAAAATCGCAGAGAGTCGTTTCGCCACTGCCGGCAGCGGGTGCTTCGAGGCATTGAAAGAAGAGTCGACGTGGCGGCGTACTGCAAAAGCTCATTTCGCAGTGCTGAGGAATCGGAAAGTAGTCGGGCAATTCGCTCGCGCTGAAGACGTACTCCGTGAGCTCGTTGCGCGGCGACGTACCGAGGTAGTTGTTTTTGAGTTCTGCGTCGATCGAGCGAGCAAGAATTTCAAAGTGCTTGGGTGTGTCGATCCCGAAACCGCGAAAACGCAGAGCGCCGTGCTCCATGAGCTGCTCGTGGACCCAAGCTCGATTTTCTTGCAACCAGCAACATAGTGCGACGAAATCTCGATCGGATGGGGCGTCGCTCAGGGGTCCGATCGCGAGGGGTAAATCGCCGGAAATTCGATAGGGGTGTCGGTCCGTCATGCTTTGAGTGTACCGGACGCAATTTCGCACGCGAGCCGGTTCCGATAGCAGGCCACGAAGTGGGCGCCTGCGCCTCTACTGCGCCTTGAGCTTGTAGCGGATCGGCAAGTGTTTGACGCCGCCCACCAGGCTCGAGTGCAAGCGATCGACCGGGCCCGTGAGCTCTATCTCTTCGATGCGCGGCAGCAGGTACTTGTACGCCACTTCGATTTCGAGTCGAGCGAGATGAGCGCCCAGGCAGAAGTGCTCTCCCACCCCAAAGCCCAGGTGCGGATTGGGATTTCGACTAATGTCGAACTTGTCGGGTTGCTCGAACATCTCTTCGTCTCGATTGGCCGAGGGATAGAAGAGCGCCAGCACATCGTCCTTGCGAATCTTCTTGCCTCGGAGTTCGAAGTCTTCTGTTGCGGTGCGTCCAAAGTGAATGATGGGGGAAGTCCAGCGCACGACTTCTTCGACCGCCTGAGGGAGCAGGCTCGGGTCTTGCTGTAGCTTGCGAAGCTCGGCCTGGTTTTCGATGAACGCCAGCATGCCGCCGGTGGTCGCGTTGCGGGTGGTCTCGTTGCCCGCAATGACAATGATGAGACACCAGGTGAGTACGTCCATCGGGGACAGCTTCTGGCCGTCGATCTCCATCTGGGTGAACTTGGTTACGAGATCATCGGCGGGATTCTTCGTCTTCTCCTCGACGAGCTTGGTGAAGTAGAGAAACAACTCGGTCATGGTTTCGTTGGCGGATTCTTCGGGAGTCTTGCCTTCGGCCGTAAATTCGGGATCCCCGGCGCCGATGATCCGGTTGGTCCAATCAAAGAGCAGGTTCCAGTCTTCCTTCGGCAGTCCCAGCATCCAGGCAATGACCGCGATCGGTAGCGGGGCGGAAATCTCCGTCACGAAGTCGCATTCACCGGCTTCGGTTTGAACCAGGTCATCGACAATCTCCTTGCCAATGCGGTCGATTTCGGCATGAAAGCGTCGAAGCGCACGGGGAGTGAAGCCCTTGCTGATGAGTCGCCGGAACACGCCGTGCTTTGGCGGGTCGAGCTGAATCAAAGTCGGGGGAAAACTAGTCGGGACCGGGGGCAGGTGACTGATGGTGAGCATCGGGCCGTTGAGGAACTTGGTCGGCAGCTTGCCGATCGTCGTAATGTCCGCGTGCTTGGTGATCGCCCAGTACGGGATGCCCTCGGTTTCTTCCCAGTAGTGAACTGGATCGTTCTGCCGCAACCACTTCCAGGTCTCGTGGGGATAACCTTGTTCTGCGTAGTGGACGGGGTGAACGAGATTGAACTCGTTGAAATCCGGGGCCGGACTCGCCATCTAGGGTCTCCTGCTGGCACGGGGCCTGCGGGAGTCTCAATCGGAGGATTCCGCAAGGGCACCGAGGGGTTGTTCACGAACGTTTGTTCACAACGATAGTGTTGCACTTTTGCAGACTCTTGCAATGCGAATCCGCATCGATCTGGCGCCGCGAAACGAGTGATGGTCGCAATTCGCTTCCCGATTCGGCACCAGGCTCCCGCCCAGATAGCCGGTTCTCGTCATTGATCGCGCACACAGGCATCCCGATGCGACAACCGTGTAAGCGGGCCGAATTTCCGCTGCGGCGCTTCGGATCGAACCGGGGGTTGGTTAGGCGTGTCGACGTCATTCGATGACAAGACGGAGAACAAACTCTGGCTGACGGGGGCAGTCTTCCTCGCGGTGATCGGGTTTGTGTACTGGCAAATGAATCAGCTTTCGCATGATCTGATTCGCTCGAATGCAATCGAAAACGCCTCGCAGCTCTCTACGGTGATCCGCGAGTTTCGTACCCTCTATACGTCAGAAGTCGTCCGCAACGCAAAAAAGAGCGGTGTCCGGATTACCCATGACTACCAATCCCACGAAGGCGCAATTCCCCTCCCCGCCACCCTGAGCATGATGCTCGGAAACCGTCTGGCTGCCAGGGGTGGTGGCAAGACCCGTCTCTTCAGCGAGTTCCCGTTCCCGTGGCGGGCAGAAGAACGCGGAGCGCTGAGTCAGCTCGACCTCGACACGATTGATACTTTGCGTGCAGACCCCAAGGCCCACGTCGTCAGGCTGGAACTCCTGGGCGAAGATCCATGGATCTACTACGCGACGGCAGACTTGATGCGCGAAGCTTGCGTGAACTGTCACAACTCGCACCCCCAGACACCCAGGAATGACTGGAAGGTTGGGGACGTTCGCGGGGTCGTCGAAGTCTCGGTACCCCTCAAATTGGTAATCGCGCGAACCCAGGCGAGCTTCGACGCCATATGGTGGCTCGTAGGGCTCGGGACGATGGTGGTGCTTGGGATTCTCGCTTATCTCGGCCGCACGATCATCGACCGATCCAGTGCGTTGGCCGAAGGCGAGCGCCGGCTCGGCGACGAGACAATGCGGCGCACTCGCGTCGAATTCGAACTCGAACAGAGCAAGCTGCACAAAGGTTTCATTCTGGATTCAGCGGACGAAGCCATCATCGCAATGGACGAAGAGGGCCTGATTACGGAATTCAATCATGCGGCAGAGAAGATTTTTGGCTTTCCTCGCAACACCGCAATCGGGTCGCGAGTCACAGATCTCGTGATTCCTGCCTCCAGCTACGAAGCACACAAAAGAGGGGTCCAGCAGATCCTTGCGGATCACACCCGAGAATTGTCTGGAAAGCGAATTGAAGTAAACGCATTGCACGCCGACGGCAGCGAGTTCCCAATTGAAATTTCGATCACGAAGGCCAGCCGTGATGGTGAAGTCTCGTTCATCGCTTGCATGCACGACATTTCGGATCGCATCCAGCGAGAAGACCAATTGCGCGGAGCCCTGGACGAGGCCGAACAGAGCCGCGTTGACCTCGAGGCCTTCAACCATTTTTCGGTAGACCGCGAACTTCGCATGGTCGACTTGAAGACAGAAGTGAACAACCTACTCGTCGACAACGGCAGCGAAGCTAAATATGACGTAAGCGATGACGAAGAACTGCAGCTGGGAGGCTCATCGTAGTGGAATCTTCACCGATCGACATTTTGTGGATCCTCCTGAGTGCCACGCTCGTGTTGTTGATGCAAGCAGGTTTTTTGTGCCTGGAATCGGGACTGACCCGAACCAAAAATAGTATCAACGTGGCGATCAAGAACATCGCGGACTTCGCCCTGTCGAGCATCATCTTCGCGGCGGCGGGTTTTGCGATCATCTTTGGCAGCTCGCTTGGCGGCGTCCTCGGAAGTCCCGAAATATTCACCCAAGTCAGCGGCGAATCCGCTAGCGCCTACTCCGTCTTTTTGTTCCAGATGATGTTCTGCGGAACGGCCGTGACAATCGTTTCCGGCGCCGTCGCCGAACGAATTCGCTTCTCATCCTACCTGCTCGTCACAGTCGTCCTCTCGACGCTGATTTACCCGTTGTTTGGCCATTGGGTGTGGAACGCCGGAGCCGATGGAGCACAAGCGGGTTGGTTGAATCAGCTTGGCTTCGTGGATTTCGCGGGCTCGACCGTGGTTCACGGAGTCGGGGGCTGGGCCGCGCTCGCTTTGGTCATGATCATTGGGCCCCGAAAGGATCGCTTTGTCGCCCGCGAAGGCGGGGGTACGCGGACGCAACCGTTTACGGGATACAATGCACCCCTCGCGATGCTCGGAGCGCTCCTGTTATGGATCGGATGGATCGGATTCAACGGCGGGAGCACTCTCGCCTTCGACGACAGGGTTCCGAAGATCATTGCAAACACGATTCTCGCCGCTTGCGGAGGGTCAGCGGCCGGAATGGCCTTTGGCGCAACCAGGTGCACTACTCGGATCTGGTCAATGGATCCCTCGCGGGACTCGTTGCCATAACCGCGGGATGCTTTGCCGTCGGCCCCGCCATATCGGTGGTGATTGGAGCCGCGGGGGCGTTGGTCGCCCTGCGGATGAGCGAGTTGCTCGAGCGCCACGAGATCGACGATGTCATCGGCGCATTCCCGGTCCACGCCGCTGCGGGAGTCTGGGGAACCTTGGCAGTCGCGCTGTTTGGAGACCTCGAGACCCTTGGAACCGGACTCTCGCGCTTCGATCAATTCGCCGTTCAACTACTCGGGGTGTTGGTCTGTTTCGTTTGGACATTTGGCGCGGTAACCGTGGTATTTCGGGGAATCAACCGCATTTTTCCGCTGAGAGTATCTCCTGAGGATGAACACATCGGATTGAGCGCCGCCGAACACGGTGCCTCCACCGAACTCCTGGACATGCTCAGTGTGATGAGTGAGCAGGCGCAGACTGGAAATCTCGATATTCGCGTCCAAGCCGAACCCTTCACCGAACTGGGCCAGATCGCCGTTCTCTACAACAAGGTGATGGATTCCCTGCAAGGTGCAGTCAGCCTCGCAGACTCAATCGTTCGCAACATCAGCGAAGGTGTGGTGACGATCGCCCCGGACGGACTCGTCGTGGGATTCAACCCGGGCGCGGAGAATCTATTTGGACGATCGGCCGCCGAGGTCATTGGCCAGCCGGCAACCCTGCTGCTCAAAGAACAGCATTCCTCAGAAGACACGATCCCCAGTGCTGATTTCGCCGTCAATTTGGAGCTGTCGAGCACAAAACCAATGCTCGGCTGCCGCAAGAATGGAGACTTGTTTCCCGCCGACATCAGCCTGGGGCCCGGGAGACCACGGACGGCACCACCACCGCGATCATCCGCGATGTTTCGGAGCAGAAGTTTGCCGAAGAGCAGGCGAAAGAATATCTGCGACGCATCGAGAACGAACGCGAACAGTTGCAGACATCAGAGTTGAATCTGGCAGAGAAGCTGAACGAAGTGCAGCGAATGCGCCGCGCGTCCTTGAATTTGCTGCGCGATCACGAGGACGTCCGAAAGCAAGCAGAGGCCAGCGAAGCGCGCCAACGCGCCGTACTCGACACCATGCTCGATGGACATGTCTTGATCGATCAACGGGGGATCATTCGTTCCTTCAACAATGCAGCCGAAGAGATTTTTGGATTCACCAGCGACGACGTGATCGGCGAAAACGTCTCGACACTCGCCGCAGAACCCGATCGCAGCGCTCATGATGGCCACATTGCCCGGTACTTCGAATCCGGCGAAGAGCGCGTGATCGGAACGATCCGCGAGGTCACGGGAAAGCGAAGGAATGGGGACGAATTTCCGCTGGATCTCGCGATCAACACATTTCAGGTCGGCCCGAATACCTATTTTAGCGGGATTTTTCGAGACATTACCGAGCACAAGCTTGCCGAGTCGCACTTGCGACAGGCGCAAGAGGGTGCTGAGGCTGCATCGATCGCAAAAAGTGAATTCCTCGCCAGCATGAGTCACGAAATCCGCACACCTATGAACGGTGTGATCGGCATGACCAACTTGTTGCTCGATACCGAGCTCGACGCTGAACAGCGCGAACAAGCAGAAACCATCGCCAGTTCGGGGACTGCACTGCTCACGATCATCGACGACATACTCGACTTTTCGAAGATGGAGGCGGGCAAGCTCGCAATCGAGCCATTGCCGTTCAATCTTGTCTCGACCGTGGAAGGGGTCGTCGGGCTCCTGTCTTCGAGAGCCCAGGACAGTAACCTGAGCATGCACGCGGAGATCGCAGAGGATGTCCCACGTCATCTGGTCGGGGACGACGGCCGGCTGAGACAGATCATGCTGAACCTGGCAGGGAACTCGATCAAGTTCACGCCCGAAGGGACGATCGTGATCAAGGTGAGCTGTGAATCCCGCGACGAGACATCTGCGAAGATTCGCATCGCGGTCGAAGACACCGGAGTTGGCATTCCATGGGATCGCCTCGAGAACATTTTTGACAAGTTTACCCAGGCCGACGCCTCAACCACTCGCGTGTTCGGCGGAACCGGTCTCGGGCTCGCAATCTCCAAACAACTGGTTGAGTTGATGGGAGGCGAGATCGGCGTCGAAAGCACTGAGGGAGAAGGATCGACGTTTTGGTTTGTCATTCCTTTTCAATTCGACGAGGCCAAGGGCGAAACGCAAGACGTCAAGTCGAGCGCGAAGAATCCCCCACAGCCCGAAGCCATGTTCTTCGAGGCCCGCATCCTCGTGGCAGAAGACAATTTGGTGAACCAGAAGGTCGTGAAGAAGATGCTGACAAAACTAGGCTGCACGGTGGTGATCGCCGAAGACGGTCAGCAGGCCGTCGACGCTCTTCAGCAATCGGCATTCGACCTCGTCTTCATGGACTGCCAGATGCCAATCCTCGACGGCTACGGGGCCACTCGAGCCATTCGAGAGTCGGAGTCCACGAATCGGATTCCGATCATCGCCGTAACCGCCAACGCGATGCAGGGCGACCGCGAACAGTGTCTAGCCGCGGGAATGGACGATTATGTGAGCAAGCCGATTCAACCCGCTGAACTCGTTCGCGTGCTGGGACGGTGGCTGGATGACGGGAGTAAGGGTGAGGGCAAGCCGGGCTAGCGACCCGACGCAACGTACCGGGCGAGGGCGTCGAGATTTTGCAGCGGTCCAATGAGCTGGGTCTCCGAAATATCGATCCCATAGCGAGCATCGACGTGGACGAGCAGGTCTGCTGCGGTTATGGACGTCAGATAGCCGGCATCGTACATGTGCAAGCGGATATCGATCTCGTCGGGAGATCGGGGGTCGGGCATCGTTGAACAGATGTGGGCCACCAGATCCTCGAGGATCTGATTCCTCGTGAAATGGTTTGCCCGGGATTCGGTGTCGGCGCTTGACTCGGAGGTTTCCGTGACCTTTGCGTCGAGGTTAGTCGGCGGCGCCGGGTGGGGCTGGTTTCCGGGATCGCCGGAAATGAGGAATCGGAAGAATCTTTTCAGCGCGGGTATCATCGGTTCTACGGCTCGGCGGCTCGGCGGCTTCTCTTCGTTTGTCGGCGTCTAGCCCCCCGGCAGACTACCCTCTCGGACTCGATTTCGCGCGGGTGACAAGAACTATTATACTGCGGTTTCGAAGCGGCTGAGCACAGTCTCGGCGAGGGTGGCGACAAAGCATGAGCGCAATTCGCTTGATTCAAATGAGCAGCCCGAGCGGCGAGGCCGAACTCGATGCCTTGCTCGCCGTTCTTCTCGCTGGCGGACTGCTGGGAGCCGACGCGGCGTCGGACCTCGACGTACCCGCGATTGTTTCGGACATCTTGAGCCAGGTGCGCAGCGGCGGCGACGAGGCCGCGGCGAAACTGACTTCGCGCTTCGATCGTGCAGACATCTCCCCCGAGAGTTTGCGCGTTCCCGCGGAATTGATCGCCAAAGCCCACGCCGCAGCCGAGCCCGAGTTTCTCGCCCTGATGCGCCGCGCGATCGACAACATCCGGGCCTATCAAGAGCACATCCTGATCAAAGCCCCCGCACCACTTGTTCGCGGCGGGCGCAAACTCGGGGTGCGCTACACGCCGATCAAACGCGCGGCCGTCTATGTACCCGGCGGACAGGCGCTCTATCCCTCAACGGTGCTCATGACGGTCGTTCCCGCCCAGGTCGCGGGTGTCAGTGAAATCGTCATGGTCTCCCCTCCGACCGATGGCGAAATCAATTCGATGGCGCTCGCACTCGCGGGCGAACTCGGGATCAGCGAGGTCTACCGTCTGGGAGGAGCCGTGGCGGTGGCCGCCATGGCGTATGGGACAGAGTCCATCCCCGCGGTCCACAAGATCGTTGGCCCGGGCAATGCGTTCGTCGCCGAAGCCAAGCGGCAGCTCTTTGGACGGGTGGGGATCGATTCGATCGCCGGGCCGAGCGAAGTCGTGATCGTCGCCGACCAGAGCGCCCGGGCAGACTGGGTTGCGGCCGATCTACTCGCCCAGGCGGAACACAACCCGGGTTCGGCAGTGCTCATCACGCCGAATGCTTCATTTGCGACCGAAGTCGAGAAGTGCGTCGAATCGCAACTCAGCGAACTCGAGCGCGCCGATGTGATTCGTCCCGCACTCGAATCCTATGGGGCAATCATCCTCGTGCGGGACCTCGCCAGTGCTTGTTCGATCGCGAACCGCTTCGCGCCGGAACACCTGCAGATCATGACTACGGAAGACGCGACTTGCGCGGACGCGATCCTGGACGCGGGGGCGATCTTCACCGGCGTCAACACACCCGTTCCCCTCGGTGACTATTTTGCCGGCCCCTCCCACGTACTCCCCACCGGGGGAACCGCGCGCTTCTTCGGGCCTCTGTCGTGTAACGACTTCATCAAAGCGAGCAGCACGCTCGAATACGACGATGTGAGCGTCGCCGAGGATGCCGACGCGGTCGTGGACTTTGCCACGCGCGAGGGACTGACCGCCCACGCGCGCGCAGTACGCATGCGCAAGCCCGAATAGGCACACCTCGCACGCTCCTGGGGCAGCACAACCGGATATATGGGCCAAAAGCCCATCACTGCACCAGTGTTGCGCTTCGGTTACTCTATCTAGACGGATGGAGTGGCGTCATGGCCAATGATGAATCTGCGGGGCAGACCTTCAAGAATCAAGTGATCAGTCGGATCCCGACCCCTTCACCGGATCTCGACCTTCCCGTACTCGCCAAACGTATCGATCGTCTCTTGAGCCTGGTCGACCAGACGAATGGTTTTGTCACTGAGGCGGACGATCAGTCGCAGACCACCTATGTGAGCCCTGGCTGTGTCGATGTCCTGGGCTTTACCCCCGAAGAGGTTCTCGCCGGGGATTGCATCGAAATTCATCCGGATGATCGGGAAGTCCTGGTCAAGGGCGCAACTGCTCTCTCCACGCACGGACGAGCTTTCCGCTGCGTGATCCGCACAAAGCACAAACGCGGAGAATGGCGCTGGCTCGAAATCAATTCACAGGCTTCGTACAAAAATGCCAACGGTGGCTATCAGTCAATGTCCGTCACCCGGGACATCACGGAACTGGTGTATGCGCAACGCCAGCTGATCGAGAGCGAGGAGCGCTATCGCGTGGTCTCAGAGATGAGTCGCGATCTGATCACTGAAACGACGACCGATGGCCTGACTCGGTTCATCAGTTCCGATCACTCCGCAACGCTTGGCTACACCCAACAAGAGTTGCTCGCAATGCCGCCGTATGCACTCATTCATGAAGATGATGTCGATCGCATCCGTGAGATTTCCGAGCGGTCGGTGGAGACCGGGGAGATCGCGCGCTTCGAACCTTATCGGGTGCGTACCAAGGACGGAAATTATCTCTGGTTCGAATCCAAGGGCCATGTCTACCAACGCAGTGATGGGGAGCAGCGCCTGCTGTCGGTCACTCACGACATCACCGACGAACTGCGGGAGAACGCGGAGCACCGGGACCTCGAAGCACAGATGGTCAATACCCAGAAGCTCGAGAGCCTGGGCGTGTTGGCCGGCGGCATAGCGCACGACTTCAACAATCTCTTGACCCCCATCATGGGTGAAGCCAGCCTGGTGCTCGACGAAGTCCCGCTCGATTCGCCGTTGCGCAAGCGCCTGCTGAAGATTCGCCAGGCCACCGAACGCGCCGCGGCGCTCACCAACCAGATGCTCTCCTACGCGGGCAAGGGGCCGCTGCAACTCGAACAAATCGACCTTTCGCAGCTCGTCGAGGAGATGGGGCGGCTGGTCGAATCGGCGGTGTCGGGAAAGACCGTGCTGGAGTTCGATCTCGCTACGGAGCTGCCGCCGATGGAAGCCGACTCCGCACAGATCAGCCAGGTGGTGATCAACCTGATCAGCAACGCCAGCGAAGCACTGTCCGATGGCGAGGGCAAGATCAACGTGCGAACCGGAGTGGTGAATCTCTCGAAGGCGCCCGCCAAAGCGATTTTTTCGGAAAACCTCAACCCCGGTCGACACGTCTATCTCGAAGTGACAGATACCGGGTGCGGCATGGATGCAGAGACCACCTCAAAGATCTTCGACCCGTTCTTCACGACCAAGTTCACCGGCCGGGGGCTCGGATTGGCGGCGGTCGCAGGCATTGTTCGGGGCCACCGGGGCGCGGTCGAGATTAACAGCGAACCCGATGTCGGAACTTCGTTTCGCGTGTTGTTTCCGGCCTCCCAGGGAGCCGCGGTTACAACGACTTCAAGTAGCCCGCGAGCCACGACCTGGCGGGCGAGTGACATGGTGCTGGTCGTGGACGATGACCAGGGCGTGCGCGAACTTGCGGTCGACATTCTCACACGGGTGGGGCTCGAGGTCGTCACCGCTGCGGACGGTCGCGAAGGCGTCGAGGTCTTCGCCCGCAACGCCGACGAGATCAAGCTGGTGTTGCTCGACCGAACCATGCCGACGATGGGAGGCTTCCAGGCGTTTCAGAAGATTCGCAAGATCCGCCCCGACGCCCAGGTCGTGCTGGTGAGTGGTTACTCGGAAAAGCGGGCCGCCGCAGAGCTTGAGGGACTGGGCCTGGCGGGGTTCCTGCAGAAGCCGTTCATGCCCGATGCCCTGGTCGATGTCGTACGCAAGGTGATCGAGGGGCCGGCTGCCTACAAGTGGTAGTCCTGAAGTTGTAGTCCCACAGGTTTGGCCCCTAGAGTCCCCGATCGCGTTCAATCCCGCGGATCTGTTGATCGACCTTCATCGCCTGCTCGACATCTCCCCGGGCGTCGTAGAGATCCCGTAGGCCGATGAGCGCATTGTAATTGACTGGATCGATCTCGAGCGCGCGCAGAAATCCTCCCCGAGCGCGTTCGAACTCGCCGCGCTCGGCGGAGATCCGGGCCAGATTGACATGGGGTTCCGGAGCTGTATCCACGTTACTGATGATGAATTCCAGTACTTCGATCGCTTCATCGGTCTTCCCCACACTCTCGAGATGAATGGCAAGGTTGTTGAACATCTGCATCGAAGGTCCGGCGTTTCGTATCTCTGCGAGATAGAAGCGCTCGGCATCCGCCCATTCGTAGTTTCGCACCCCGGTGCGAACCATCAGGATCAGCAAAACAGAAACCGCGATCGCCGCTGCTCGATTGCGCGCGGCGGGTGTCAGCTGATGATAGAGACCGGCGAGCAGCATCACGGGGCCGATCAGCGGAGCGTAGAGCCAGTGTTCGAGATACATCGCAGTCAGGGGAATGACGCCAGAATACGGGGCCAGTGCAGCAAAGAACCAGCCACAGCCGAGAAACACGAGCGGCGCCTGTCTGACGCGAAGCACCGCCATCGCTCCGATCGCGAGAATCAGCAGCCCCGCAAGGCCGTGATACGTGAGCAAACTCGAATACGCAGTCAGCGGCTTGCCGTAGCTCATCACCGCAGGCCACAGGATCAGCTCGGCATAGCGATCGAGCACACTGATGAAGGTAAAGAGACGGATGTGAAGGTTCTCGGTGTAGACGTTACTGCCCGTAATCATGCCCGAGGCCCCGGCAAAATTGAGCAGCGTGAGCTTGATGGCCAGGAAGCCAAAGGCGAGCAGTGAAAAGCTCGCAAGCGACAGCACGAGATAGCGGCTGACCTGAATGCGCCCGCTCAGCACAAAGTAGATCGCCAACACGAGGGTCAAGGGCGCAAGAATCACCATGTCGGACTTGGTAAAGAACGCCCCCACGAACAAGATCAATGCAGCTGCGAACAATCCGGCGCGCCGTCCCGAACTCTCTTGCGCAAGACTCGCGATCCACGCGTGAATTCCGGCGAGCAAGAACATGAGCGCAAACGGCCCGGCCAGTCCCGACACGTAACTCACCGCCTGGGTCTGGATGGGATGAACGAGAAACACCAGCGAAGCGAGAAAGCAACCCGTTCTGTGGAGCGAGAACGCGTTGAGGAGCAAAAAGACCAGCATGGCATTGGCGATGTGGACCATCAATGAGAACAGGTGATAGGGAACGGGAGACAGTCCGAAGAACTTGTAGATCAGGGCGTATACGAACTGTTGGTTGGGCCGGTAGGTGTTGGATTGAAATCCCGCGCCCTCGGTTACGCTGGAAGAATAGATTTCTGCCAGGTCGAAGCCGGTGACGTGATGGTTCCACTCGATGAACTGTTGATCGTCAAAAAAGAGCGGCGCGCTGAGCACGACGGCGTAGATCGCCAAGGCAAGGGCGGCCTGGGTTGCAGCGACTCGGGCGTTCGACCCCGCAAGCCAGTCGACGACCGCCACAATGCCGCTTGCTTCGGTCTCCGCCAGGGGCGCTTCTGTGGGTTGCGCTTCATTGCTCATCGCTGAATCTCGCTTGCAGTCGACAAATCAGGCACCGGCAAAAGTTGTGACAATGACGTCGGGCAATGTGAAGACGATATCGAACGCCAACATCATCAACGCTAGGGCATGCAGGTGAACCAATCCAACCTCGAAGCGGCCGGACGACCACAAGGATTGTTCGGCGATCTCCTTGCGCGTGAGCAGCCAAAAAATAGAAAACATCGCTGGCAGGTAGAGGGCCAGGACGAGTCGCGGTCCGCGAACGATCGGAGAATAGAACGCGTACGCGAGCACGTAGCCGACAATGACGCTGAGTACGAATCCGGTTTGAATCCAACGACCGTGAGCCAAACAACTGGCAAAGACCTTCTCGCGCCAGCGAACCGTGACCGCCAGCGCGACGAGCGAGTAGAAGATCAGATACTTGCCATAGCCGAACGGCATCTGGATCAGATGACGCAATTCGCTGGTCCAGAACCCTTTTGCAACTCGCGCGGCAATTTCGCCCAGACTGTGTTCTTTGAAGTATCGCTGCGGGCTCGGCAATAAATGTTCTGGAAGATCGGGCCAGTGTTCGCGATCGCCGGTGTCACGCATGAGCTGTTTCACTTCGTCCCAGGAGTCGGCCCACATGTAGACGCTCGTGTTGACGTTGTAGAACCAGCGACCGAAGCGTTCCTTGCTCGTGTGAATGTACGGAGAGATGGTCGCGAGAAAGACGACCGCCACCATTGCAGTGACGGCAATCGCCCGAAATCTCGCATTTCCCGCCGCGGCGGCGGCGAGCCCCCAGAAGACAAACGCAGCAAGCAGCGGCAAAACCGACGCCTTGGTGAGAAACGCAATCCCCATGACGAGTCCGCAAAGCACGGCAACGCCCCAGGCGGGCGTCGCGAGCAGTGACAGCGCGAGCAGGAACGACAAGAAGAACAGCCCGTAGAAGAGCAGTTCCGCCTGTGCGTATCCAGCACGGTACACGTAAACCGTGAACGCCGTGATGAGCGTCAACGCGAGGGCTTCGAAACCGGGCAGGTTGCGGCGCAGCAACCCGAAGACACCCACCAGAACCAACAGACTCAAGCCGACATTCAGATACTTCGCACGCAGAAAAAGGTCATCGGTCGAAATCCCGTAGCGATCGACAGTGCTGATCAGAAACGGAAAGACCGGCATCTGGTTCCGGCCCCCGACCACCGCATAGCGGGTCAACGACATTTGCCGCGCGTAGGCGATGTAGGCGCCCTGGTCGGCCTTCACAATCTCGGTATTGACGCGATGAATGTGAAAGTGGGCACCGACGCAATACACCAGTGCGAGGGCCAGAACCAGAATGGGCAGCCCCTTGCGAAGCCGCTGGACAGCGGGACTCGATGCGTTCACCGCAAACGAAAGTAGCATCCCAAACGGGACTGCGAATACAGCGCAAGCGGGGCGACAGCTGCCCTCAGCGCAGATTGCGGAAGCAGGTGCGGATTTCTTCGATGAACAACTCGGGTTGTTCGAAGGCCGCGAAGTGCCCGCCAACTTCCAACTCGTTCCAGTGGATGATGTTCTTGAAGCGTTTCTCCGCCCAACGTCGCGAACAGCGAAAAATCTCGTGCGGGAAAATGCTGCAACC
Source organism: Myxococcales bacterium (assembly GCA_022563535.1). Lineage (NCBI taxonomy): Bacteria > Pseudomonadati > Myxococcota > Myxococcia > Myxococcales > Myxococcales bacterium. The sequence continues at coordinate 14,422 of JADFNE010000032.1, read as the reverse complement.
CACCGGGATCGAAATTTCATCCATTTTCACACTCGCAAAACTTTCCCAATAGAGTCGGCCCGAGGAAGCACCGGTTCCGGGCAGCCAATACAACATCACATTGTCGAGGAGTTCATCGCGGCTGAGTATGTTTTCGGGATGGCCGTTGCAGTCGGTCCAGGCGTGAAATTTTTCGAGGATCCACGCCGCCTGTCCGGAGGGTGAATCCGTCAGCCCATAACCCAGGGTCTGGGGCCGGGTTGCTTGCTGCTTCGAATAACCCGAGCCCTGCTGCTCGTAGTGCTTCATCGAGGCCAACGCCGCTTTTTCGCGTTCGGTCAAGTCGTTCATGGTGCTGGGGTCGGGGCCCACGATCGGCATGTTGAGGTGGATGCCGAGGCAGTGCTCGGTGTCCTGCATCCCGAGGGCACTCGTCACCATCGATCCCCAGTCGCCCCCTTGCGCTGCGTAACGGTCGTAGCCCAGGCGCGCCATCAGCTTGGCCCAAGTTTCGCCAATCTTGTCGACGCTCATCCCGGTTGTTGCGGGTTTGTCCGAGAAGCCATAACCCGGCATGGAAGGGCAGACGACATGAAAGGCATCACTCGCCTGGCCGCCAAAGGAAGTGGGATCGGTCAGGGGGCCAATGATCTTCTGGAATTCTACGATCGATCCCGGCCAGCCGTGGGTGATCACGAGCGGCATCGCATCTTCGTGGGGCGAGCGCACGTGAACGAAGTGAATGTCAAGACCGTCGATCTCGGTCTTGAACTGCGGCCATTGATTGAGCAGCGCCTCGCGCGCGCGCCAATCGTATTTCTCGCCCCAGTAGGCGCAGACTTCCTGTACGTAGGAGAGAGGGATCCCCTGGGACCAGTCGTCGACGGTTTCGGCCTCGGGCCAGCGGGTCGCGCTCAGGCGCCGACGCAAATCATCGAGTTCTGCGTCCGAAGTTTCGATTTTGAAGGGTCTGATTTCGTTCGACATGTTGCTCCTTCTTGCGAGCTTCTCTTTCGGCTCAGGAGCAGAAGTCTACGCGCTAGCCGGCGCCCAATGCAATCGCCCAGGAGTGACCTTTCTCCCGGGGGCACTCGCGTTTCGGCTGCTCAGGCATGGTTCGGGTAGGCTCGGTACGCTGGAGGTTCGAAAAAACACTCCCGACCGCGGGCCGGCCCAAACCGGAACCAAAGAGGGGAACTCCTGTGTACTTGATGCGCTTCGACATGCGAGCGCCGGCCTTTAGTTCGGCCAGCAGCCAAGATTTGTATCGGGCGGCCCTCGATATGGCGATCTGGGGCGAGGAGCACGGCTGTGTTCAGATCGTGATCTCCGAACACCACGCTTCCGAGGACGGCTACCTGCCTTCACCGCTGATTCTCGCCAGCGCGATGGTCGGACGCACGAAGACGATCGGGATCCAGATCGGCGCGCTCATCGTTCCCCTTCACGATCCGTTGCGCCTGGCAGAAGACATGGCCGTACTCGACCTGCTGAGCGGAGGACGCGTCACCTACGCGACCGGCGTCGGCTATCTGGAGCGGGAGTTCGACCAGTTCGGCCGCTCGTTCAAGGGGCGGGGCAAGCGCATGGACGAATCCCTCGAAGCCATGCGAAGCGCCTGGACGGGGGAACCCTTTGAATACCAGGGGCGCACGGTGCGGGTCACGCCCAAACCCGCAACGGTTGGGGGGCCGGGCATGCTGATGGCCGGCAACACCCGAGCGGCCGCACGGCGAGCCGCCCGTTTTGGGATGGGGATGCTGGCCCAGGGACTGAATCCCGAACTCGAAACGATCTATCGCGAAGAATGCGAGGCCCAGGGCGTCGAACCCGGCATTTGTCTGAACCCCCAGGCGGGCCTGGTCATGACCGCGTTTGTCGCAGACGATCTCGATCGCGCCTGGGCCGAGATCGGTCCGCATATGCTTCACGACGCGCAGATGTACGCCAAGTGGTTGGGGAGCGCGCGCTCCGTCTCGAAGTCAACCGCGCAGACCGTCGACGAGTTGCGCGCGCAGCAGGGTGCGTATCAGATCTTTACACCCGACGAAGCGGTCGACTACGTAAAGAAGAACCAGATCCTGATGTTGCAGCCACTGTGTGGCGGGCTGCCGCCGGAGATTGCCTGGGCGAGCCTCGAACTCATAGCCGACAAGGTGCTGCCGCGACTCTGAGCGATGCTCGCAACGCCCCGGTTGCAAATCTTGCGGACTACTCCTGCCAGAAGGGCGCGCGGAGTTCCTTCTTCAAGATTTTTCCCGATCCGTTGCGCGGGATCTCGTCAATGAACGAGATCGAGCGCGGGATCTTGTAGCCCGCGAGAAACTTTCGCGAATCGTCCATGATCTGTTGCTCGTTCGGTGGATCGTCGCCCTTTCGCACCACCACGGCGTGAACCGATTCGCCCCATTCTTCGTTCGGGATTCCGAACACCGCAACGTCCAGGATGCCTCGGTTTTGTTCGAGCGCGGCTTCGACCTCTGCCGGGTAGATGTTCATGCCGCCGGAGATGATCATGTCGCGCTTGCGATCACAGATAAAGAAGAAGCCCTCTTCGTCGTAGTACGCCACGTCTCCGACGGTGTGGAAGTCGCCTCGTCGGCTTTCGTCGTACTTGCCCTCGGCCTTGTAGTACGTCGAGAAGACGTTCTTGCTTCGGACGAAGAGTTCGCCCTCGACATGGGGTTCGGTCACCTGATTGCCAGCGTCGTCGAAGAGCGCGAGTTCTACGTGGGGCGCGGGTTTGCCGCACGATCCCTTCTTGCGACGCTGATCCTCCGGACACAGGATCGTATTTACACCGAGTTCAGTAGAGCCGTAGATCTCGAACAGTGACTCCTCGGGAAAGTCCTCGAGATAGGCTTCTTTGAGCGTCCATGACCAGGGTGCCGCATTGGCGACAAATCGCTTCATACTCGTCAGGTCGTACTTCGCTTTGGTCTCGCGGGGAAGATTGCACGCCATGCGGACCGGCGTCGGCGCCGCAAACGAACTCGTTACTTTGAACTGGTCGATCAACCGCAGCCAGTCTTCTGCATCGTACTTGCGCTGCAGCACGACGGTCTGGCCGAGCGCATACGCGATCCCCATGAACCCGCCGGGACCTGAATGGTAGATCGGGCCCGTCGTAAGGTAGATATCGTCGTGGGTGTAGCCGATTAATTTCATCAAGCCGATCGAAGTCTTGGGATCGCCACCCCCTCGACGCATGGCACCCTTGGGTTTGCCGGTAGTGCCGGACGTATAGATGATGGTCCCGGCGGTGTCTCGCGCGGCTTCGACGGCTGGCTCGTCCGCGCTGGCGTCCGCAATCAGAACATCGGCGTCTTTCATTCCCGTCGCGGGCGTTCCATCGAAGACCAGGATTTCGCGCAGCTTTGGACAGCTGCCGCGTATCTCTGTGAAGAGTTCGACATAGTCGCCGTCGATGTAGGCCAGTACTGCATCCGAGTTTTCGACCACGTAGGCAGACTCTTCTGCGGTCAAGCGGTAGCCCAGGGGCACGGCCGAGACCCCGGCCTTGCGCGCGGCGTGAATCATTCGCACCACACCCGACGAGTTGGGACCGCACCAGATCACCTTGTCACCGCGCTCGACGCCGAGGGAGAGCAGTACGTTCGCAAGCTTGTTGGCTTCGGCCTCGAGTTCGCGGTAAGTCCAGCGCACCGCGTTGCCTCGACCTCCGGGGGGCGGGTCTTCGATGAGCGCGAGTTTGTCGGGATGCCGGTCAGCGAGAACCGTCAATTGATCGAGAGGCGAACTCATTGCCGCAGTCTATCACGGTCTCGTGTGGACGGTTCGGTACGTTCCCGCGACCGTGTGACGTGAGTGCCGGGTTGAGCTAAGCCTCAGATCTAAGTTTCCTCCATTCGTTCATATGCCCAGGAGCCCCCCATGGCCGATTCAGGACTCGGCGCCATTGTCGTTGGCACAGGCTTTGGCGTACTCACGCACCTGCGCGCATTGCGCGGGGCGGGCATCAACGTGCGGGCACTCGTGGGGCGCGACCCCGAGAGAACGCGAGATCGCGCGGGCAAAGTCGGAGTCGAACACGGGCTCACAAAGCTCAGCGACGCACTTGCGCTCGACGGCGTCGACATCGTGACAATCGCGACACCCCCTCACACCCATTGTGAGATTGCGCTTGCATCGATCGCTGCGGGCAAACACGTACTCTGCGAAAAGCCCTTTGCGCGCAACGCCGCCGAGGCACAGCAAATGCTCGACGCGGCCGAAGCTGCTGGCATCGTGCATATGCTCGGCACTGAGTTTCGCTTTTCGACCGGGCAAGCCCTTGCCACGCGATCGATTGAGCAAGGCTGTATCGGCGAACCGCGGCTGGCCAACTTCACCATGAACGTGCCGATCCTCGCCGACCCCAGTGGCGAAGTTCCGTCGTGGTGGTCCTCGCAAAAAGACGGCGGGGGCTGGTTGGGCGCCTACGCCTCGCATGTGATTGATCAACTGCGTGCCACCCTCGGCGAGTTTGCCGGGGTGAGTGCGTCGCTTTCGCTCGTCTCCGACCGGGACTGGACCGCGGAAGACTCCTACACCATCCACTTCCGCATGAAGAGTGGGCTGGACGGCGTACTCCAGAGCACAGCGGGAGCCTGGGGCATGCCGGTCGTTTGCTCCAAGATTTACGGGAGCCTGGGAACGCTATCCATCGAAGGCGACAGCGTGACCCTCGCCAATGCGGATGGCATCAAGACGCTCGACGTCCCGGAAGACCTGGTCAACGGTCCGCCGGACCCGGCCCCCGCAGAATTCATGGTCACGGCCTACGATCGTCTGCATGCGGCGGGGTTCGACCTCGCGCCTTACACTAAGTTGTGCGCCGTCTTGCGAGACCGCGCACTGGGCCTGGAGACTTCAGACGACCCCGCGCCGGCGACGTTCGCAGACGGTGTGGCGGGACAGAAAGTGCTCGACGCCATCAGGCTCTCTTCAGCCGAACGGCGTTGGGTTGACATCGAATAATCTGATCACCACCCAGCCGGGCATCGAGAAAACGAAACAGGAGAAAGAATCCATGACAGCTCGCTACCAGGACCGCTACCACGACAAAGTTGCGCTCATCACCGGCGCCGCATCGGGAATCGGACGAAGTGTGTGCGAACGACTCGCGCGGGAAGGAGCGAAGGTCTTTGGCATCGACATCAATAGCGACGGACTGGCCGAAACGGAGTCGATCGTCAAAGAAATCGCAAACGATTCGGGGGGGGCGATTCAGACCGCAACCTTTGACGTCTCCCAGCGCGCGAATTGCTTCGAAGCCGTGAGGGTCACCGTGGACGTGTTCGGCAAGTTGGACGTGTTGGCCAATGTCGCGGGGATCGTGCGCTTTTCATCCGTGACCGATGTCAGCGAGGAAGAATGGCGGTTGATTCACGCAATCAACCTTGACGGCCCGTTCTTCCTGTCTCAGGCCGCCATTCCCCACCTGCTCGAGACCAACGGCAATATCGTCAATATCGCATCGAATGCGGGGCTGATGGGCCAGGCCTTTTGCTCCGCCTATTGCTCGAGCAAGGGCGCACTCGTAAACCTCACCAAGGCGATGGCGGCCGAGTACGTCAAGCAGACCATCCGCATCAACGCCGTCGCGCCGGGGGGTGTGACGACCCCGCTGACGAGTGGCGTCAAGTTCCCCGAAGACATGGACTTCGAGCTCATGCAGGCCTATGTCTCGCCACGGGGGATGAGCGATCCATCGGAGATCGCGGGCGCCGTGGCGTACATCGCTTCGGATGATGCACTGAGCGTTCACGGCTCGATCTTCAGCATCGACAACGGAATCACCGCCGGATAGCAGCCTGTTGATGGCGAACGACAGTAAAGACAACAGTAAAACCGAGCTCCTCGCGCAGCAGTCCGAAGATCTCTATATGGAGCAAGTCCGTCGGGACTTGCCGCGCAACTTCGCCGCCCACGTAGCACACGGGTTGCTGGGCCAGACCGGGTTTCGCCTGGTCAATGCCCCCACCTTCCTTCCCGCCTACATCCTGATGCTTTCGGGTTCGGAATTTGTGGTGGGGCTGTGTCGCTCGATTCAGTACCTGGGCATGTTTCTATCGCCGATGCTCGGCGCAAATTTGATCGAACATCGGCGGCGGGTCTTGCCCGTGGGCTTCGCCGTCGGCATGGCGATGAGACTGCAGGTGCTGGGGATCGCGCTCGCGGGCTTCTTTCTGGCTCCCCGGGAAACCGTCATCGCGATCTGCGTCTTTCTCTTTTTCTTTGGCTTCTTCATGGGCATGCAGATGGTGATCTTCAACTACTTGATGTCGAAGGTGATCCCGGTCGATCGGCGGGGTTTTCTGGTGGGCTTGCGAACCTCACTCGCGGGGCTCACGGCGGCTGGTGTCGCGTATCTCGGCGGGCGCTATCTGGTAGCGCCCAACGTGTTTGGCAACGGTTACGCGGTTATTTTTTTGCTGGCCTTTGTGCTCACTTGTGTCGGGCTCGCGATGTTGCTGATGGTTCGCGAACCGCTGCCCCCAGAGGTTCGCCCTGCGGTGTCTCTCGCGAGTCGGTTGCGAGACATTCCGGCGCTGCTGCGATCCGACCGGGGCTTCACCTACTACGTACTGAGCCGAGCCCTGGCCACCATGGGACGTATGGCCGTGCCCTTCTACATCCTCTACGTGGGAGATGTAATCGGCGTCGCGACCGAATCGGGCCACGCGATGCCCACCGGCGCCACCATCGGCATCCTCACCACGGCGTTCATCACGGCCAACTCGGTCACGAACTTTGCCTGGGGGTTGGTCGCCGACCGCACGGGCTTTCGGCTCGTATTCCTGGTTGCCATCGCGGTCTGGATCACAGGCGCGTTGGGGATCTTGACGGCGACGAGCCTTCCGGGTTTCGCCCTCGGCTTTCTCGGGGTAGGGGCCGGTATGGGGGGATTTCAAATGGCGAGCCAGAACATGGCCCTCGAATTTGGATCTCGCGCAGATTTACCGGTGCGGATCGCGCTCGCCAACTCCGCCCAGGAGTTCATCGGCTTTCTCGGCCCGCTATTGGGCGGTGTGATCGCCGTTGTGTGGTCGAAGCAGATTCTCTTCGGAGTTTCCATCGTGTTTCAACTGGGCGCGATCGCGATGGTTTTATTTTTTGTGGATGAGCCTCGCCAGCGTTCAGCAACCCGTTGAAAGACCTGCCGGGGAGCTGCCTACTGCTGAAGCTGTCCCCACTCCCCGCTCGAGACACCCTCGAGATCCACGATTCTGGCCACGATATCAGGAGCGCGGACTTGCGTTCGGCAGCGAATGTGAAAGATGAGATCGAAGCTGTCCGCCTCGGGCCGCAGGTTGCACGAAACGTCCTGCACCGTAATTCTCGCTTCGCGCAGGAGCGCTTCGATGCGGCTCCGGACGGTCACAAAGTGGTTGTGTCGGCCGCTAACCGTGAGTTTGCGATACACCACGGGGGTCACCCAGACGAACATATAGTCGAAGACCACCAACACCATCAGCATGGTGAGTGCGCCAGCCAGTGCGAGGGCGTAATGGCCTTGACCGATCACCACCCCGAGACTCGCCACCGACCAAACACACGCACCGGTGGTGATGCCGCGCACGATGTCGCCCGAGCGAATCACCGCCGCAGCCCCCAGAAAGCCGATTCCCGTCACAATTCCCGCACCGAGTCGATTGGGGTCGTAGATATAATTTTCGAGAAGGCCGTTGGATTGGGCGGCAAGCGATCCCATGCGCGATGCATGAACCAGCACGGCCGACGAAAGACAAACGAGTATGTGCGTGCGCAGTCCGGCGGGTCGTCCGTGGATCTCGCGTTCGAGTCCAATTGCGCTGCCGACCACGATGGCCACGATGAAGGGGGCGAAATTGATTTCGATCGCCTGGCTGAGAACGGTCTCTAGAAACCCCATGGCGCTCTTCTTCTCCTATATCTTCTCCTGCGGGTCGACCGTAGCAATTCTGCACCTCACAGCGCCGAATTGTGTAGGGTCGCAAGAGTGACTTTCAAGGATCGGCAGCGAGATCTCGCTGTCCGGCCCCGCGGGGTAGGCATGGATTTTGATAACTCGCGCCGAATCACTCACCCGAAAGCCGCACTCAGGGTAAACTCCCTCGCCTCGGGTCCGTGCGAGACCCGCGGCCCCTCTCCTCCGAATTAGGAATCGCAACATGGCACTGAGCATTGAGCTCAATCAGTACGGAATCACGTCCAAGGAGATCCTCCGCAACCTCTCCCCCGCAGAACTCTACGAACACGGCACTGCGTATGACGGAAGTTCGTTGACTTCGAGCGGCGCGATGGTCGCGATCTCTGGCGCCAAGACAGGTCGCAGTCCCAAGGACAAACGCATCGTCGACCACCCGACCAGCCGAGACAACATTTGGTGGGGCGACGTCAACATTCCTCTGTCCCCCGACTCCTTTGAAAAAAATCGCCGCATCGCCATCGACTATCTGAATGCCCAGGAACGTCTCTATGTGGTCGACGGTTGGGCGGGTTGGGACCCCCGCTACCGACTCTCCATTCGCGTCATCTGTTCGCGCCCCTATCACGCACTCTTCATGCACAACATGTTGATGCGTCCGAACGCCTCTGAACTCGAGAACTTTGGCGAACCCGACTACGTCATCTTCAACGCCGGCGCGCAGTCCGCCGACACCACAGTCGAGGGCGTGACGTCTGATGCCAGCGTGGCGATCAACTTCGAAAAGAGCGAGTTCGTCATTCTCGGCACGCAGTACGCTGGCGAGATGAAGAAGGGCGTATTCTCGATCATGCACTATCTGATGCCCGACAAAGGCGTGCTTTCCATGCATTGCAGCGCCAATATGGGCGCAGACAAGGATGTCTCGATCTTCTTCGGCCTTTCGGGCACGGGCAAGACGACGCTCTCTGCAGACCCCAAGCGATTCTTGATCGGCGACGACGAACACTGCTGGAGCGAAGAAGGCATCTTCAACATTGAAGGCGGCTGCTACGCGAAGGCAATTGATCTGAGCGAGGAAGAGGAGCCAGACATCTTCCGCGCCATCCGCTTTGGCACCGTGCTCGAGAACGTCGTGTTCGACGCTGCCACGCGCGTGGTCGACTACAGCGACTATTCGCTGACCGTCAACACCCGGGCCTCCTACCCGATCGACTTCATTCCGAATGTCGTCGTACCCTGTATCGGCGGGCATCCGAGCAACATCATCTTCTTGACCTGCGATGCCTTTGGCGTGCTCCCCCCGGTGAGCCGCCTCTCCTCCGAACAAGCAATGCAGCAGTTTCTGGCCGGCTACACCGCCAAGGTCGCGGGCACGGAGATGGGCGTCACCGAACCCGAGGCGACCTTCTCCGCCTGCTTCGGTGCCGCGTTCCTGGTGCGCCACCCCAAGGTCTACGGCGAAATGCTCGCCAAGAAGATGGAGGCCCAGAACACCCACGCCTGGCTGGTTAACACGGGCTGGAGCGGCGGTGGCTACGGAGTCGGTAAGCGCATGAAGCTCGCCTGGACCCGGGCCATCATCGACGCGATCCACGACGGCAGTCTCGCTGGCGCCGAAGTCATGACAGACCCCTTCTTCGGGCTCAGCGTCCCGACGACTTGCGCAAACGTCCCGACCGAGATTCTCAACCCGAAAAATACCTGGGCGGATTCCGCGGCCTACGACGAAGCGGCGCGCAAGCTTGCTCAATTGTTTTCGAACAACGAGGTAAAGTTCAACTAGAACGAGCACCAAAACCAGGACGACACAACCAGCCCGCTCAGACGGCCTGGAGACGCCGCTGTCCTCACAGCGGCCATTTTTTTATCAGCACTGCGCAACTCGCACGCATTTTCCGCGATTGCGCAGCTGTGCTGGGCCATTTATGGCCCACACTCCCCGGGGTAATTTTCGGATTTAGGTGAATCTTTCACAGCACTTGTGAGGAAGATCACCTTTGCAGTCTGGCTCGCTCCCGATGAATCGAGCATGAAAGCCAGACAGCATGCGTTCGCAACCTATCGACACCTCGCTCGCGCGATCGTGCTTGTGAGTTGCGCCACTTTTGCCGCGGCCAGCGCCAGCGCGAATGTGGTCGAGGTGACGGTCGGATGGGCGCCCGCAGCGCAGTCGAGCATCACTGGCTACAAGATTCACGTCGGCTCCACCTCCGATGTCTTCGACCAGCACATTGACGTCGGCATGCCCAACCTGGTCGGTGGCGTGCTGAGCAGCACGTTGAGCCTGGAAGATTCGCAGAACAACTTCATCTCAATCTCTGCCTACGATGACATGGCGGTCATGACCCCGTATTCCGATGCGCTGCTGGTTCTCGCGGCAGTGCCCGATGAGCCAATGACTTCCGAAGAAATGTCCATCGAAGCGGCCACCCTGGGCGTAATGGGTGTGGCCACCGAAGAGGACAGCAGCGGATCCTTTGACGCTCTTCCCCAAGAGTTCAAAAGCTTCAAGAACATCAAGAATCAAATCTCCTACGGGACCGAGTACACGATCTGCGACCTCGAGGGCGACGGCGTTGTGGATCTCGTGCTGACCAACCTGCTGAGCAATGCCAAATCCAAGCGCATGCGCCGCGAATCCGGCCGAATCTTGATCCGAAACCGGCGACCCAACGGCTCGGGCGGCATTTCCGAAAGAACGATCAAAGTGCGGGCGGACTTCCTCGACGGCTACGCGCGCGTCATAGAAAACCACGTGTCCTGCGGAGACATCGACGGTGACGGGTACCAGGAATTGATCGTGAGTTCGGGCAGCGGCGGGGACAACCAGCTCCAGATCCTGGACGACATCACGACTGGCTTCAAGTACTTCGCACTCCCCGGATCAGCCAAGGGCGTGATGCAAGTCGCTCTGGACATCCTCGGTGCGGGTGGCAACGGCGAACTCCACACCGCTTCCGGCGACTTCGACAACGACGGCCTGGACGAGATCGTCATCACCTTCAAGCGCCCCCTCGCCGACCAGGTCTTGATCCTTGACGACGCCAACCAAAACCTCGCGCCGATGCAGAACCCGGGCCTCGATTCGGGCTACCTGACGGCAGCCGAGGACGCACAACTCGCCAACTTCGACGGAAACGTCGTCCCCGTCGCCATCGACTTCGACGAAGACGGAATAGACGAGATCGTGATCGTCCACTCAAACGACAGCGGCCTTACGATCCAGATGTTCGACGACGCGGCTACCAACTTCGTCCTGGTTCCTTGAGAACCGATGGGTTGGGGCACCGATCACGCCAAGAGCTTCTATGGCGTCGGCACCCACCACGGTTCCTGAGCACTTGCCTGCCTGGAAACGCCCGGGATAGCCCTGAAACGTACTCGCGAAGACGAGGTACATTTGTCCGATCTCCAGCTCGCGGTCGCAGCTAGTGAATTCTCCGCTTTTGGGTGAATGCGCGTAGATCCGAATCTTCTGCTGAACGGGACCCTTCCAAACACCTTCCACCTCGAACTCCCAGAACCGCCGCTGGGTCTCGCGACTCTCTGCGCCGTTGTGGAAGGTGACTCGACCGAAAAAGACCAGCTCGGCCCGTTCGTACTGAGCCTCGACCGTGTCGTTTGGAAGGCACCGGCACGCACTGGCCAGACTTGCGTCCGCCAGGTTCAAGATCGCAGCGACAATGGCCAAAGCGAGACGCATCGGTTTCTGGCCGCCCAACGGATCGGCATTCAGCAGCTGGCGGCGATCTACCACCGACACTGAAGACCAGAAGAGCTGGCATGGTACCACGCTCAGTGACGGCCAAGAGTGAGCCCGCCCGGTGCAACGGCATGTTGGGCGGACGTTCATTCATTCGCGGCGAGTGAAATATGGCGGGTTCAACCCGGAACCAGGCGACTCCCCGTGCGCGTCGCGCAGGATGGCTAGTGCTGCGAGGTGCATTGGAAGCAGGGCGAGTTTGCACCGGGCGAACAGGGCGACCGCTCGCAAACGCCGAGGGGCCCTGCCGAGAGCTGACATTGTACGCCCGACTCCGTGCAGACAGCGGATGGACCTTCAGAAAAAAGATTCGAGTCACAGGCCACGAAGATGGGAGCTGCGAATACACTGCAACCGACCAGGGTGCGGAGTAGGAGAGCGATTGAAATGTGTTTCGACACTATCTCATGCCGCCTAACTAGCAATTGAGCGACCCTTCCGAACTCGCCACGGCCTCGTCGAGGCACTGGCTGAATTCTTTCGGCCAGCTCGTTTGAATTTCGGACCAAATCTGTCGGAACCCCGGCCTATTGACGACGTCCCGCCAACTATTTAAATACGCCACCCAAACAGATTCGGGTATGAGTTTTCGCTGGTACTGAACGAATGCACCATACAGCTGGGACATCTCCGCGCTCACGAGATACCCGTACGCCGCCCTCTCGTCTGGATCTAAATCACCAAGATCAGCGTCACCGCGCCGAGCCACACTCGCGTGCTGCGCCCACAATCCGAACACGTCCACCTCTGCATTCATGAGGGTCTGTTCAGTAGCCCCCTGAATCGACTTCGTGTTCTGTCGAATTTGAAACGCAAGGTAAATCACCGTTACGATCACACCCACTGCGCCCAACGCTTCGGAAATGGCCGCTACCGCGTTCCAGTTCATCAATTTCCTTTCGGCGCCACATCACGGCCTGGGTTTCAGCCGCAACGACTAGCGCTGACCACCAACGTTGGGACTGCAGCGCCGCCAGAACGGTAACACGGATCAATTTGACTCTGCTGGTCGTTGTCGGCTGACAGGCAGCTCACTCATCCTCCGGAAAAGTGTCATGCCGCACAGACGAATCATCAAAGTTGTACCAGGGTGCCTTCGAGCCGACAAAGATGTGGTAGGCGGGAGGACACTTTGGATCACCGTCTACCGTGCCCATTGCCAGGTAAACGGCTTCCGGTTCGAAATCGAGTTCAACCAGGATATTGGACCCGCAGATGCGGCAAAACACACGGGTGTGATCATGTGATGACCCATACCTCGTTAGATCCTGCTGCCCCGATAGAAAGGAGAATTCGTTGCGTACAACACCGGCGTACGTCGCGAAGGCGGCACCATGGAGCCGTCGACACTGACTGCAATGGCAGTGACTGAAGTCGTTGATCTCGCCATCGACTTGATACTGTACGCTGCCGCATTCACACCGACCTGTAATCATATTTAGTCCTCCTAAGCTTGCCTTGACCAGTGCTGGGCACGCCGATCAAACTGCACGCCGGTACTGATTCGCACGGAGAATCCGCGGACTTCAATCTGGAAGCGGGGCAGCACTCTCGCTGGCAGCGGACAATTCGTCGAAGCATCGGCAAAAATCCTCCGGAAATATTTTTTTTGTTCCGCCCAAGAGATTCGAAAACCCGGGTTCCTCATTGAGCGTACCCATGAAGTGCGAAACGCTGCGAACGTGACCTCACTCATCAGTCCGCTCTGATATTGAGTGAACGCGGACCAGGTTTGCGAGATTTCGATAAATATGAGTTGGTCATACACAGCCCTCTCATCAGCATTCAACTCTGAAATGTTGTCATTGCCGCGTCGAAAGACGTTGATGTGTTGAGTAGTCAATGCAACGGCAGCGATTTCACTCTCCATGACCGTTTCAGCCGACGAACCCCGGAGGGCCTTCGTATTTTGTTTGACCTGGAACGCGAGGTACCCGAGAGTTGCGATGGTTGCAATCGCCGCGATCAGGTCAGCGATATTTCCAAGGTCTTCAAGCATCAAGTTTGCCGCCCAACGGTTTGGCGTTCAGCGGCAGGCGGCAACCTGGCGCCGCGGCTGACTCGCCAGATACGTTCGCAGAATACCACGGTTCAATTTGACTCGAGCCCTAGCCTGCCCGACCGGTCAGCACGCCCTGGAGGAGTTCGTGATAGGCTCGAGTTTTAATGCACTTTGAACTTGCAGTCAGGCTACTCTAGGCGAGAGACTTTAGGCATTCGTACAGGTCATGCACTGGAGTAAATTGGTACGCCTTCCCTGAACGCGATTTAATGAGCACGTCTTTATCCGTGAGATCGAGAAGATCTGAGCGCGCGGTCTGATAGGTGATGTCGTGGCTTCGTCTGTGGGATTCGATTGAGTAACGCGTTCCGGGGTGACGTAGCGCGTGGCTTAACAGTGCTAGCTGCCGGTGATTCAGCTGAACAGAAGACCGAAGAAGCTGCTCGGTCTTGCGAACTTCATTCATCTTTCTGGCCAAATAGTTGTGAAGCTCAGTGATCGCCCTTCCAATCACATGGAGCTGGGCATCGATGAAGTACGTGATGTCATTCTCATCGGTTTCGGTATAGGGGAAAGAGCGTCCGTACTTGGCTGGTGCCTTCCGAAGAATGCTGGAAATCGATACGTATTCAATCAACCAGTAGTCTTGCGACAGCATTGACCAATAGAACAGGGCTCTCGCTGTTCGACCATTTCCGTCGATGAAGGGATGGTCATAAGCGAGCCAGAAATGAAGGATGATGGCCTTCACCACAGGGTGAAG
>JADFNE010000031.1 GCA_022563535.1 Myxococcales bacterium | reverse complement strand
CACCGAAGACGGCTCTTGTAGCCTAGACGCGTGACAGATTTCGACGTAGTGATCGTAGGCGCTGGTGTCGCCGGGATGTCGGCAGCTCGGGCCCTGCAGGACAACGGCCTTAGCGTGCAGATTCTCGAGTCCAAAGACAGAATCGGCGGCCGCGCCTATACCGACAGCCACACCTTCGCGGTGCCCTTCGATCATGGTTGTGCCTGGATGTCCGGCGGGCCCTACAACCCGCTCGTCCAGATCGCCGACAAGTGCGGCTTCGAAAGCGTCGAGCGGTTCTTCCCACGGCTCGAGCACAAGACGTTCGTTGGCACGGCGGCTGGCGGCTGGGTGAACGACGACGAAGCGCGAGCGCGAGACCGCTACGTCCAGGACTGCTACAGCGCGATCGATGCGGCCGCCCTGCAAGGCGGCGACGTCTCGATCGCGGATGTCATCGACACGACGTCGGTTTGGGCCCCCCACCTGGAAAACTATCTCAGAGCGCTTCAGGGCGGAGACCTCGCTGAAATTTCCGCACTGGACTTCGCGAAGGACGAGGCGGACGGCGACGAGCTTTATCTTCCCCGCGGATACGGAGCCCTCATTCACGAGTTCGGCAAGGATCTACCCGTTGACCTCGGCGCAGCGGTGAAGAGCATCGCCTGGAGCGGCGACGGAGTGGAGAGCCGGACTTCCAAGGGAACCATTTCGAGCAAGGTCGCGATCGTTACGGTGTCGACCGGTGTTCTCGCCGCCAATCGCATTCGCTTCGAACCCGGCTTGCCCGACACAACTCGCGCGGCCATTGCCGCGTTGCCCATGGGGAGACTCGCCAAGGTCGCAATTCAATTCGACCGGAACATCTATGGGTCGTACACCGACGACTGTTTCGTTTATTACGACAGCCCGCATGCGTCGATGTGCATCATCACGGGTTACGGAGATTCCACCATGGCGGTCGCATATGCTGGGGGCCCACTGGCCGATGAACTCGAAGCGCTCGGTGTGGAGGGTGCTGCGGACTACCTGCTCGACCGACTCGAGAAGGTATTCGACTCGAAACTACGGCAATACGTTACCGCGACGGATTGCACGCAGTGGGGAAGCGATCCCAACGTCGGTGGAAGTTATACGATTGCGCTCGTGGGGCACGCCGGGGCCCGAGTCGCACTCGCAGAGCCCATCGAGAATCGGTTGTTCTTCGCGGGCGAGGCCACCTCGGAACACCATTATGGGTATGCCCACGGAGCATTTCTCGAGGGTCGAGCGGCTGCTGAAAAAGTCGTTGCGCTACTGCGTTGATGCGCGGGACCGGTCCTACGGCACAGCGCTCTGCGCGCGCCGCAACATCAACTCCACACTGCGGCGCTCCTCTCCGTACGACAGCTCGAGCGCTCGCTCGAGTGGCGCGATGGCCCCGGCAGCATCTCCCGAGGTGAGCCTCACCTTGCCGAGTTCATGGAGCGCAGTGCGGTGATCGGGTTCAATCGCGATCGCCTGGGTGAGCGCCTCCTCGGCGCTTGCCCACTCCCTCTGTCGCGATCGCACCTGGCCAAGTGCAGTCCATGCCAGCGCCGAAGGTCGCAAATCGATGCTCCTCTCCAGCGCGGCAGCGGCCTCGGAGAGTTCACCGGCCTGCGCGAGGGCGATGCCGAGTCTCGCGCTCACCATCGGACTCGGCAGGCGGACCTGCGCGAGGCGTCGCTCGGCCGTACCAAGGCGTTTGGCATCGTCGCCAGCGCGAATGACTCCGAACTCCTTCTCCTCCGTGTTCACGACGAACTGGACCATGTAGAGGCTGGCGACAACCACCACCGCGATGCGTCGCCAGGGCAGCCCGCTGCGCTCCGGGACCACTCGATTAGACGGCTCGACGGGGCGCAGCAGAATCCGGGCAATGGCGCCGTCGCGCAGCTTCCAGATTGCGCCGTCGAGGATGAAGTGGTGGAGATTGACGGCCGTGTTGACGAGCAGGAACAGGCCGGCGTCGTGAGGCACAGGAGAAAGACCCGTACACGTAAAGAGCAGCACCGGCAGGCCGAAGACGGCAAAGCCCGCGAATGTCGCGCGGGTGAAGTAGTGGTGACCAGCACCGCCGGAGCGGGCAAAGTAACGGGTCACCCAGAGGTACTGGACCGAGTGTGCGAAGGCGATCCACCAAAAGGAGTACTGCGCATCGACCAGGTTGAAGGCGACGGTGTCGATGCCAATGCCTTCGCTCCTGGCAATGATCGGGACGGTGAACCACAGCGCCTGGGAGAGGACCAGCAGCGCCGTCGGCGTAATGTCCGCGAGGGACGCGCGGCGGAGCAAGCCTACGGCGGCCACGCCGAGGCAAGCGACGTACATGACCAGGACTAGCCCGGCGACCCTGCCCGCCACCGCCGCGGGGAGGCCGAGCGCGTAGAAGTGGAAGTCGCCGAAGGCGCTCATGGGAGTCGGGGCATAGGTCGCCCCGGTCGAATCGCCGATGTGCATCGCCAGGAACGAGAGCGCGAAGGAGAGCAAGAAGGAGGCGCGCAGCGCGCGCCTTGTCCAGGGCGTGATCTCGATGCCGCGCCGGCGCAGGAACATCGAGGCGAGTCCGTAGTTCTGGCCCGCGTAATGCCACGGGCTCCATGTGAGGTAGACCGTGTACATCGCGGAACCCACGGTCGGTTGAAATAGACCCACCGTGAAGAGGCCCCAGACGAGGATCGTCAGATGGACCGTGAAGAAGCTGTATTTCTGGCGGTCTTCCCGCCGCTCGTAAACCCGGAGCAAGGTGGCGCCGTAGTGGGGAATGGAAAGCACGATGCTGCCGAACGGCAGCAGACCGAGGGGAATGAGGGCCTGCAGTTGGGGACCGGCGAGCACCAGCATGATCAGGACGGGGAAGTAGGCCAACCCGCAGCCCCAGAGCAGATCCGACACCGGGCCCGCCAGCCAGCGGCGATCGACGTTCGACATGAATTCGATCCTAGCCCATCGCGAATTGGTTGTTCTTCACGGGTGCTGCCGCCTCGGGACACCATTATGGGCATGTGCATGGACCCCTCGAGGGGCGAGGGATCGCGGCAAGAGTCGTCGCGCTGCTTCATCGACCCGGTTGAGAAAAATTACGTCCGATGTGGGTATTAGAGAATTAGCTGCATACGCAACGCAGCCCATTCCTGGCAGTCTCTGCACTTCACTCGGCGCCTCGAGATCTGCTTGCCAACCCAAACTGCTCGCATTTTGATAATTCTTCTAAAAGGGAGCAATTATGTCGTATTGTGCCGGAATAAGGAGAAGCGCTCGAGTCACACTCCCGTGCCTATGTAGAATCTCTCCACCAGGTTGTTGCTGCTATGGATGCTCCCAGGTACCGCGCTTCGCGGCGTCGCTGCGCTGTTGAATCTCTTCAGAAGTCTCTTGCGATCGGATTGCTGCTCGCGCTGACCTCGCTCCCCACACCTTCGAGCGCAGGCCAACACAGCGAGTCCGCACCCACGGTCACCCGTAGCAACGGTCTCGTCGAAATCTCGGGGGGCAAGATCGGGTTCCGCCAGGTTGGGCGTCAAGACGCCGGACACCGCAATCAAAACTCGCAAGGGAGCACCCCGTCCAGCACCGACACCGGCGGGACGGTGTTCGCGCAGGGCGGTGGACCCGTAACGTCGACGGATCACGATGTCGTGATCGTCGGAGCCGGAGCGGCGGGCCTTTACGCCGCAGTCGTGCTTGACGGTCTCGGCTACGACGTGTTGGTCGTGGAGGCGAGCGATCGACACGGGGGTCGCGTCTGGTCCGACACCATGGGCGATATAGGGATCGAACTGGGTGCAGAGGAACTCTATGGCACCAATAACAACTTCATCTTCAACGACATCAAGGCAATGTACGGCAACGGTGCCCAAATCGAGATCTTCAGGGAAAACAACTCCCAGGATACACTGATATCAATGGATGGAGGAAACACCTGCTGGGTGGTCACCGGCAACTGCCAAGACGACCCCGATATCTACGACTACTGGGACTTCTACTACGACTATGGCAGCCACGCCAACGACCCCACTGACATTACGGTTGCCGAACACATGGATACCGTGCTCGGTGTCGACTCGAGCCACCGAGCCTATCACCTGTACGAGGCCCTCACTCCGGCCGGCGAGTATGGGACTACCGTCGAGCGACTCGGTCTGCGAAGCCTCTCGCGCCAGGGCGCCTTATGGACCCTGTCGTCGAAGGTCTACGGTCTCGCTCCCACCGGCTACCTGGACGCACTGAACGCCCTCTACTTCGACCCGATCCTGGGCAAGGTGACGCTCAACAGCCCCGTGACGAAGATCGACACGAGTGGTGTCAAGCCGGTCGCCATCGACGCGAATGACGTCTACCACTATGCCGACGCCATCATCGTCACGGTATCCCTCGGTGTTCTTCAGGCCGGACTGATCGAATTCGTGCCGGCCCTTCCCGTCGCCAAGCAGAACGCCATCGACACCCTCGGTATGGGCAAGGGGATGAAGATCAGCCTGCGTTTCACGAGCCAGTTCTGGGAAGACAAGATGATGGACGCGATCACCGAGGGCCCTACCGCAGAGTGCTGGGCCCCCAAGAAATATCAGCCCGGGGCGGCGGATCATGTGCTGACGTGCTTCATCATGGGCATAAACGGGGAGATCATGAGCGCTCTCCCGGACGACACCGCCCGCATCAATCAGGCCCTGAGCGATCTGGATGAGATGTTCAGCAACGCAGCAACTCCGGCTTATATGTCTGCCGTGGTCCAGGACTGGTCGAATGAGCCTTATGTCCTCGGGAGCTACTCGTATCCGACTGTGGGCTCCTTTCCCGGTGGTACCAGCATGCGCGAGGTGTTGGCGCAGCCGGTGGGAACCACGCTGTTCTTTGCCGGCGAAGCCACCAACAACGGCAATTCGGCCACCGTTCCCGGAGCCATGCATACGGGTGAGCGAGCCGCGAGTGAACACCATACAGCGATCGGCGGCCCTCCCGCCCCGGGCACTCCGACGGCGGACTTCTCGGCATTGGTGACCTCCGGCCCAGCGCCTCTCGATGTTTCGTTCACTGACCTCTCGAACCAGCTACCGACGGGATGGTCGTGGAACTTCGGCGACTCCGGCAGCTCGAGCGTGCAGCATCCCAATCACCTGTACACAACACCTGGGGACTACACCGTCAGCCTCACGGCGACGAACCCCAACGGCTCCCACACCCGAGTCATGCCTTTGATGATCTCGGTTCCAGAGCCCTCCGTTAGCGCTACCCTGGTGAGTGGGGTCTTCATGTTGATGCTAATGCAATCGCGAAGAAGGCAGCTGGCTACGCGGCGGAGGTGAGATCACACGCATCTCGCTTCTTCCCTGTCTGGCTTGTCGTCTATCTGCTCCTGCTCGGGCTTTTTTTAAGCTTCAGCTGTGAGCAGAACAGCGGAAATGATGAGGGGCCTGCTCCATCGATCGGCTCCACTCTGGCAGAGGCGAGCGAAGCCGAACTGATCGAGCAGTTGAGCGCCATCGGTTATCTCGCGGCTACCAAGCAAGCGGGCGATGTCCAGGGCATCACGGTGCACGATCCCCAGCGAACCGCGCCGGGGCTGAACTTGATCACTTCGGGCCACGGCCCCGTTGCCCTGTTGATGGGTATGGACGGCGAGGTCCTTCACGAGTGGCGGGCTGAGTTCGCGCAGGTGTTCTCCGATCACCCGAGGCTTTCGGGCGCGGAGGAACCTCGCCGGAACTTCTGGCGCGACGCGCTGCTATTCCCGAATGGCGACCTTCTCGTCATTTGGGAATTGTTCGGGCTCTTCAAGCTAGACCGCAATTCAAAGCTGCTTTGGGCCGTGTCGGAGCCCGCCCATCACGATCTTCAGCTCAACGAAGCGGGAGAAATCGTGCACCTCCAGGCAAAGCGGATGATGATTTCGGGAATCTCCGAAAAACTCGCAATCGAAGATTTCATCGTGACGCGCGACAGCGGCGGAAAGGAACTGCGGAGACTCGCGATCTCTGACGCACTGCGCAATGTCAACTGGCTTCGATTGCGCAAGGCGTTCTGGACTCGCGGCAAAGAACGCGGCTACAGACTCAACGTGACGAATATCTTCGACCCCTTTCACACCAATTCTCTTTGGTTGCTGACTACCGCCGAGGCGGCTCTACTGGGAAGCCCGTTTCGGGCCGGAGACGCACTGGTTTCGATGGCCATGCTCGACACGGTCGCAATCATCGACATGGAGAAAGGAGTGACTCGCTGGTCCCAGCAGGGCCCCTTCGGCATGCAGCATTCTCCACGTATTGCACCCGACGGCGGCATCGTCGTTTTCAACAATTTCCTCACGGCCGATCGATCGAGCGTCCTTACGCTGGATCCCCGGGCGCGTCGCGTGATGCGGGAGTTCACCGGGTCGAAGTCCGAGCCGCTATATTCGAGACGATCGGGCCGCATCCAGGTGCTGCCGAACGGGAACACATTGGTGGTCGAGACCGAGGGCGGGCGGGCAATGGAACTGACGCAAGACGGCGAAGTCGTCTGGGAGTTCCGCAGCCCCTATCGGGTGGGCGATAGGGGAGACAAGATCGCGAATCTCTATTCGCTGAAACGGGTAGACGCAAGGCAGACGTCCTGGTTGACCACCACGAAGCACAGCGTCTCTCAGCAATAATCGGGAAACGGAATCGGTGAATAGACCTTCAGACTTCTACGTTGTGGCAAAGGAACCCGGAGCCGAACACCCGGCCCTGCCCACCTGGGCCAATGAAAACGCAAATCCGGTCGGGTTGGACGAAGACGCCCGAGCCGAGCTTTCACGGGTCGAAGTAGCGGGTGTCCCCGGAACCTTTCAACTGCTGAACGTATTGTCCCGCGACGAGTGCGCTCGCTTCATCGAACTCACCGATGCCCTGGGCTATCTCCCGGACGCGGCAGTCTCACTCCCGAGGAGCGTGCGCCACAACTACAACGTCACCTGGGTCGTGGACGAACAGACCGACGGCATCATCTGGCAGCGCTGCGCAGACTTCACCTCCGACGATCAGGGCATCTTTGGCGGCAAGAAGACTCTGGGGCTCAACGCCAGGTTTCGCTTCTATCGCTACCAAGCAGGCGACTTCTTCAAGCCCCACACGGACGGCGCCTGGCCGGGTAGCCGCGTGATCGAGAGACAGCTCGTGCCCAACGCCTATCCGGACCGATTCAGCCAGATGTCGGTCTTGTTCTTCTTGAGCGACGACTTCGAAGGCGGCGAGACGCAGTTCTGTGTGAACAAGGACGATGCATCTCTACCCGCGCGCAACCAGGACGAAGTGGGGTGGGTCAATGTAAAGACACCGGCGGGTGGCGCGCTCTGCTTCCCACACGGAGCCCATCCCCTGCACTGCCTGCACAGCTCCGAAGAAGTCGTTTCGGGCCTGAAGTACATCATCCGAACCGACCTGCTCTTCGAGTTGTAACCGGCACAGCAACCACACTCGTAACTGCCACAGCGAGCAGACCCAAAGACAGCAGGCCGCGCAGCGGCCCCTTAGCCCATGATCTCCTGCGCTTCCGTGATGGCCTGGCGGAGGATGCGCACAATCTCTTTGAACTCTTCGGGGCCCGCAACCAGGGGAGGGGCGAGCTGAATGACGGGCTCGGCCTTGTCCTCGGTTCGGCAGATCAGACCCAACTCGAAGGTCCGGGGCGAGAGGATCTCGCCGAGCAGCCGCTTGCACTCCGCATCCGAGAAGTGTTGCTGCGTTGCGGAATCCTTGACGAGTTCGATGCCGTAGAAGTAGCCAGCGCCGCGGATGTCACCGACGAACTTCAGGTCGTAGAGCGTCTCGAGTTCGCGCCGGAACTCGTCCTCGTACTGAAGCACCCAGCCGGTCAGGTCATCGCGTTCTATCAATTCGATGTTCGCCAGCGCGACCGCGCAGCTGACGGGATGGCCTCCGTAAGTAATTCCGTGCATGAAGGTTTCGTTCGAATCCACGAACGGCTCGGCGAGACGATCACTCACGATCGTGGCGCCGAGCGGTGCGTATCCCGACGTCAAGCCCTTGGCACAGGTGATGATGTCCGGCTGATAGTCGTAGCGGTTGCAGGCGAACATGTGACCGAGTCGACCGAAGGCGCAGATGGTCTCGTCGGATACGAGCAATACGCCATAGCGGTCGCAGATCTCCCGCACGCGCTGGAAATACGTGGGCGGGGGCACCAAGCAACCGCCCGCGTTCTGGATCGGCTCGAGAAAAACGGCCGCGACGGTTTCCGGTCCTTCCTGCAAGATGATGCGCTCGATGTCGTTGGCACAGGCTTCGGCCAACTCCTCGCCTTGTTCCTTTTCCAGGTACGCATGGGTGTTGCGGGCGTGGAAGGTGCCGGGAACCAGCGGCTTGTAGGGATCGCGGATCTCGGGAACACCAGTGATGGAGAGCGCGCCGAGGGTTGTTCCGTGGTAGGCGATGTTGCGGGCGATGACCTTGTAGCGGTCGGGTTGGCCCTTCACGCGGAAGTACTGTTTGATGAGCTTCCACGCGGTTTCGACCGCATCGCCACCGCCGCTGCCAAAGAAGACGCGATTGAGATCGCCGGGAGCCAGGGATGCGAGCTTCGCCGCCAGCTGAATGGCTGCGGGATGCATGAAGGTCCAGAGCGGAAAGAAATGAAGCTTGTTCGCCTGCTCGAAAGCGGCGTCGGCGAGTTCCGTGCGGCCGTGTCCGACGTTTGTCAGAAAGAGACCGGCCAGGCCGTCGAGGTATCGCTTGCCGTCGTCGTCGAAGACATAGCAGCCCTCTCCACGCACGATGAGCGGGAGGTTGTCCGTCTCGCTGAGGGGTGTAAAGCACGGCCACAGGTGCCTGCGCGCAAGTTGTTCGAGTTCTGCTTTGGAAATCTGCTCTGCCATTTCGTTCCTCATCATCGTTTTGCGCGCGCCGTCATTGCGCGGGCATTCAGAATCGCGGGAGTTTACCGGGGATGCGCGATCTGTCAGCCGACGGGCCGAACCCTCGGCCATTGCGGTCGAGCTTCTGCCGGTCAGATGCACCTGTCATCGGAAATTGACTCCAAAAACGGGATCAAAAAACGTCCAACCGCCCGAAAGCCCGGATTCGACGCCATCCGGGGGGATTTGGTCGGGCGATTCCAGGACTTTGTGGTTCTCGCACGGCCCCTGTGCTTCTCTATCCGCCCACGATGTTGGATCCAAAAACCCTGACGGAGCGCCGCGACGAGATCGCGGAGAGCTGTCGCAAACGCGGACTGGTCGTCGATCTCGACGCGATCCTCGCCGCCCAGCATGACTACAATGCCCTGCTGACCCAGTTGGGCGAGACGAATCGCCTACGCAACGAGCACCAGAAGTCCGGCAAACGCAAGCTGGATCCCGCAGAGCGAGAGGCCCACAATGCCGCCGGGCGCGGCTTCAAGGAACAGGTTTCGGAGATCGAAGATCGATTGCGTGATTCTGAGGCCGACTTGATCGTGGCGATGCGCGAGTTGCCCAACTTCGTGCATCCTGAAAGTCCGGTGGGGGGTGAAGACAAGTTTCGCCAGATCAGTACCTCCGGTGAAATTCCAAAGTTCGACTTCGAACCCAAGGACCATCTTCAATTGTGCGACGAACTGGATCTGGTCGATTTTGAAAGTGCGGCCACCGTCGCGGGTTCGAAGTGGTACTACCTCAAAAACGAAGCTTGCCTGCTCGAACTGGCGCTGCAGAGATTCGCGCTCGACATCGTCATGGACGAGGGCTTCACCCCGATCACGACCCCGGACGTCGCACGACCCGATATCATCGAAGCGCTCGGCTTCAGTCCACGCGGCGAGGAGAGCCAGATCTATTCGATCGAAGGGCACGACCTGTGCCTGATCGGGACCGCGGAGATCACCATCGGGGGAATGTACGCGGACACGATCTTCGATGAAGCCGATCTCCCGCTGAAGGTTGCGGGGGTCTCCCATTGTTTCCGCACCGAGGCGGGTGCCGCGGGTAGAGAGAGCAAGGGGCTGTACCGGGTTCATCAGTTTTCAAAAACCGAGATGTTCGTATTCACGACCCCCGAAGATTCCGAAGCCCAACATCAAGAGTTGTTGCGGATCGAACAACGCATCTTCGATGCTCTCGAGATCCCGTACCGAGTGATCGAAATCGCAACGGGCGATCTCGGCGCCCCGGCCTATCGCAAGTTCGACCTCGAGGCCTGGATGCCCGGCCGCGGGGATGGTGGCGACTGGGGAGAGATCACGAGCACCTCGAACTGCACAGACTTTCAGTCGCGCAGACTCAAGATTCGCTTCCGACGACAGGGCGCCAAAAAGAACGAGATGGTCCACACCCTGAACGGGACGGCAATCTCGAATGCCCGGGCGATCCTCGCCCTGCTCGAAATTCATCAGCGCTCGGACGGCAGCGTTGCAATCCCCAAGGTTCTGCGACCCTACATGGGGCGAGATTCCATTGGGCCGCGCTGACGAGGAGCGCGATCCATCGCAGCCTGCGTCGCTGGTGCTCGGGACTGCAGGCCACATTGATCATGGCAAGACCAGCCTGGTTCGCGCACTCACCGGTGTGGACACCGACCGACTTCCCGAAGAAAAAGCGCGCGGGATCACCATCGAACTCGGCTTCGCGCTCCTCGAGCTCGACCACGGACTCAAGGTCGCTGTCGTGGACGTCCCGGGCCATGAGAAGCTCGTACGCACCATGGTGTCGGGCGCGGCCGGCATCGACCTCGTCTTGCTGGTGGTGGCCGCCGACGAGGGCGTAATGCCCCAGACCCGGGAACACGTGGCGATTTGTGATCTGCTCGCGATCAAAAGCGGCGTCGTTGCCCTCACCAAGAGCGATCTCGCCGATGAAGAAGTGATCGAACTCGCGAGCGAAGAGGTGCGGGACCTGCTCGCTCCGACGGCACTTGCCCGAGCACCCATCGTCCCCGTCTCTTCTGAAACAGGCGCCGGACTCGACGAATTGCGCAGCACCCTCGCATCATTGATTCGCAGCACACCTCCCCGCACCCCCCGCGTGGGGCCGAGCCGCCTTTCGGTCGACCGCGCATTCGCGATGAAGGGTTTCGGAACCGTGGTCACGGGAACCTTGCAGGGTGGCTCCTTCCACACCGGCGATACGATGGAGATTCATCCAAAGGGAACCAAGGCGCGCATTCGAGGCTTGCAGAGCCACGGTCAAGCGCGAGACAGCGTAGGGCCGGGTGCGCGTTGCGCGGTGAACCTCCAGAACATCGAAGTTTCGGAGCTGTCCCGGGGCGACATGATCGCCAAGTCCGGCGCGATCATCTCCACCCAGACTGCAGACGTTCAAATCGGTTGGCTCTCGAGTGCGCCCGAAACAGAAGGAACGCTGTCGATCGAATTTCTCTCGGGTACCGCTGAGCGCCGGGCACGGTTGTCACCCATCGGCTGCGAGGGCTTTGCGCCGGGAGAGAATGCGTTCGCCCGCCTCCACATCGACGGCGATCCGGTACCCCTGGTGCTGGGAGATCGCTTCATCGCCCGGGGTTTTGCACGTAGCGAAGGAACCGGAGGAACCCTGGGCGGAGGCGTAATACTCGATGTCGCACCACCCCATCGCCGACGCAGCGATCCGAATCTCGCGCGCGAGCTCGAGATTTTCGCCGAAGGGAACACCGATGCGGGGATCCGCGAGCGTATTTTGCGAACAGGAATGACCGGAGCGGTCGAGCCCGAGCTGGCCGTCGAAATGGGGTTGTCCCCGAGTGATCTCAGCGATCGCCTCGCGAAGCTCGAAGCCGATGGCACCCTCGTACGTGCGGGAGGAAAGCGCTGGATCGGAAGCGAGATCATCGCGCGCATGGAGCAGCGGTTGATCGAGGTACTCGAGGCCTACCATCGAGCGGAACCCCTGCGCCCGGGCATGAGCCGCGGAACCCTGCGCGGACAGTTGCCCGAAAACGTGCGGCCGGAAGCGGCAGAGCTAGCCCTCAATCGACTCGAGGAACGCGCCGAGATCTGTATCGGTGGAGAGTTTGCCTGGCGGCGGGGCTACACCCCGACCCTCGATGCGGAGGCCGAGGTTGCCATCGCAAAGATTCGCGAAGACTCAAAGAGCGCGGGCCTCGAACCCGTCTCGGTAAAGGATTGGTCGGTGCGATTGGCAATTAGCCAAGATCTCTTTCGGGACCTCGTCGCATTCCTCGAGCGGAACGAAGAAATCGTACGTGCGCCCGGCGACTTGTTCTTCGATCGGAGCGCAATCGACGCGCTAAAGGAAAGGGTCGTCCAATACCTCACCGAGCATCAAGAGATCGACACCAAAACCTACAAGGAAGTCATCGGCACCAGTCGGCGGACCGCGATGCCGCTGATGGAACTACTCGACGACCTTCACGTCACCCGGCGCATGGGCGACGTGCGGGTGCTTCGCGGCAGCTGAGTTTCGCTTACTTGAGCAACGTGGTGATGTATCGATACAGGCCCGAGCTCGTCACCGGATCTCTGTTGCAAACAATTTGAACGTCGATCGCAGCTGCGGTGCTGCCGACGAACCCCGACAGATCGACCGGGAGACCAGCGCCCACGCACAGGGACGCCAGGGCCAAGAACGCATCCCCAGCACCGATCCGATCCACCACCTTGGTTGAAAGCGCCGGAACGTGGACGTGTTCACCCGTTTGCCGGTCGAAAATTCGCATGCCCGCGGTTCCCATCGTGACCGCGACCGCTTTGGCGTCGACACGTTCTCCGATGATCTCGGCCAGGTGATCGACGGAGTTGACCCGGTCGTGCGCCGCCAGGCGCAACTCCGGTTCGTTGAGCGAAACCAGGTCGGCCCGTCGGTAGCGGTTGATCACGTGAAAGCCGCGATTGCCGCTGTTGATCTGGGTATTGACCGCAAGAAAGCGCGCCTGCTCGCACAGAGTCTCGACCATGTTCTCCGAGATGAATCCGTTGCCAAAATCCGGAACCACCACGATATCGAACTGCGATAGTTGCAACCCGAGCCAGCGATTGGCAGCGGCGCCCACTTCGGGGTCGTAGTCTTCACCCTCGCGCAGATAGATTTCGAACAACCGATCGAAGTCTGCGGAGACGAAGCGTCGCTTGATCAGCGTCGTCGACTCTGCGGAACGAAAGAAGACAGGCTCTACGGTCTTGACCAGGTGCGAACGAATGAAATGCTCGCTGCCATCTCCCTGCCCGATTCCGGTCGCGAGAGTGACGTCGTCACAGAATTCTCCGAGATGGTTTGCAACTGCGATCGCGCCCCCAGCAAACTGTTCGGCGGATTCGAACGAAACCGCCAATCCCCCGCCCTTGCCCGGTCGCCCCAGCGGTGTGGTGTAGTGATACTCATCGATGATCGCATCTCCGACGACCAGGATCTTGAGCCCACGCAGAGAGCGCAGGGTCGCGATGATGAGGCGATCGGAATAGCGCTGTCTAAATTCTCGCAGGTACTTTCGGACGGCCTCCGGAAAAACGTCGAAGTGTTCGTTGAGCAGGCTCGAGGAACTGAAGGTGATCTCTTCTGTGAAGTAGACACGTCCCCCGAGTGACTCGACCGCAGAGTACTCGGGCTTTTTGATCGACACCCCTCCTGTTTCGAGTGATGCGGGGTTGAGTCCCTCTACGTATACGTCCGGCTTGATCGCCTTGATGACATCGACACCCGTCGAACCCTCATATATTGCGACACCATCAACGCAGGCCAGCGCCGCGAGAGCCTCGGCCCGCAAGTCCTCGCCGAACACGGGACGATCGGGTCCCTTGTTGACGAAGCGGTCGGCCGTCACCGTTACATAGAGCAAGTCCGCTTGACGCCGGGCGCGCTGGAGATGTCGAATGTGTCCCATGTGGAGGAGATCGAAGGCGCCGTGACACAACGCGATGGTCTTGCCTTGCGAACGTTTTCGATTCGCTGAGGCGGCGAGTTGTTCGAGACCGATGATCGGCTGGCCGTTCATCTCCTGCTCCCTGACTTCTTTCCCGGCTACCGAGGGATTCGTGTGGAGTGGCAACGCTACTCGCAACTCTTCGGAATATTCCGTTCATACTTGAGCAAGGAAACTCGCAACTGCGCGGCGCAGTGGTGAGATTCGAATCGCTCGCGATATAAGCTTTGACTCTCGCGAAGGTCGGCTACGAGAATCCCATGCGATCTCGCAACGAACGGAAGCGGACATGTTGCGATTGGGAAGCGAGGAAAATATTCAATTCCAGCCCCCTGAGTTCCGCTCTAGTTGCTCAAGCATTTGCGAATTTTTCCGATTAGCTGCGAACCCCCAGTGCATCGCGGAACTTGGAGAAGGCATGACTTTGACGGCGCGCTATTGGGATTTCTACGATCGCTACGTGGTGTGCGTCCGGCGCGATCCCGAGTACCCGATCAATCGCTATTACGCGCATCTCGTCGACCCCTTCTTTACCAAATGGGCCTACGACCTCAAGCTATCCCCAAACGCGGTGACGACCCTGGCGCTGATCTCCGGCGTCGCCACTGGACTGTGTCTGCTCACAGGGGCAAACCTGAGCGCAGCGATCTTGCTGCAACTCCACCACTTTCTCGATGGTGCCGACGGAAACCTGGCCCGCCTGACCGATCGCTGTACTCCCGGCGGCGCTCGATACGACCAGATCAGTGACCGGCTCGTGCGCGTTGTCGTGTTCTCGTCGGTTGCATGGATGGCCGATGTCGCGTGGGGTTGGCGCATTGCCTTTCTAGGAGTATTGATTCTCGATCACCTGGTGGTGCAGAACTACATTGTCCCGCTGATGGCGCGGGTGGAACTCGACCGGGCGCGCTGGAAGGCCTGGTTTCTGGAACGCGGGATCATTCCGGGTTTCGATCACTTCACACTCTTCTTTCTCATCAGCGTGTGTGCGGCCTTGGGACGACTCGACGCGCTCATCTACGTCGGAACCACACTCAAGCTGCTCGACCTCGGCTATCGCCTCTGGGAATGTGCAAAGTCTCAACCGATCTTTTCGGACCTGGACGAGATCGAGGGCGTGGCAAAGCAAGTCGACTTCTGGACAGTGGCTTTCGATTACTGGTTCTCGCTGCGCATCGTTTCGTACTTACGACACCGACGCGTGAGTCCAGACCAGATCACGTTCGCCTCGTTTGGTAGCGCGATTGCGGGCGCAGGCGTGATCGCTGGATTTCCAGGACAGTGGCCAGCGATGATCGCCGCAGCCCTGTTGTTCCAACTGTCGTACATCTTCGACTGCGCCGATGGGCAACTGGCTCGTATCCGCAGCCAGTATTCTCGCCACGGTTGGCGCCTCGATCTATACAGCGACCGATTGACCGAAACCATCATCCTCGTCAGTGTCACTTATTCACTGGCTGCACAGACGGCATCACCCACGGCTGCGTACTGGTTGCTCGGAATGAGTGTGCTCGGCGCAACCACGCTCTTGCAATACAGCCGTGTCCACGAACTGCTCCACGCCGCGACGTTTGCATCCCAACCCGCCGGGCGATTGGCGGATG
Organism: Myxococcales bacterium; assembly: GCA_022563535.1. Taxonomy (NCBI): domain Bacteria; kingdom Pseudomonadati; phylum Myxococcota; class Myxococcia; order Myxococcales; species Myxococcales bacterium. The sequence continues at coordinate 36,664 of JADFNE010000031.1, read as the reverse complement.
AAAGCGAGAACCGACAGTTCGTCGTCCTGCGCCGTGCGATCCTTCGCTTCGAAAACGTGCGCCGAAAACACCGACTGGGGTTCATGAATGTCGGAAACTTCTATTTTTTGAACTTCGTCTTTCTCGTAGCGGGTCGAGCGGATCTGTTTCTCTGGTCCGTGCTCGTGATCGCGATCGCCGCGACGGCCTTCCACGTCGGCCACAGTGCGATCAAGCAAGCGGACACCGAAGCAGGGCTGCAGCGCGTCGTCATGGACGGCAAGAAGGCGGTCTTGTTTGGCGCCGGAGAGGGTGCGGCTCAATTCGTGGCCGGGTTTCGCAAGCGCGAAATCGAGATCGCTTATGTTTGCGACAACAACTCGGATCGCTGGGGCACGAGGTTCCACGGCGCTGCGATCGTCGACCCGAAGATGATCGCGGACGACGTCGAAGGCGTTGTCGTGTTCATCGCCTCGGAGTGGGCTTCAGAAATTCATACGCAGCTCACAGGATACGGTCTGCCGGCCGATCGCATCGTGTCGCTCTATTGATACGCAACATCTGCGAACGAGGGCCGAGTCGACTCCGCCGGAGCCTTCAACGCGCGAAGATAGCTGCGGTACTCCGCTTCGAGCTGGGTGGTGCTCAGCTGATCGAGAATGGTAAAACGCGGACCGCGAATCGTTCGAGCCGCGTCGATCAACGCCCCAAAAGACTGTCGCTTCCCCGCTAGTTTGAGGAAGTCGAGTTCGAATCCGACCGATCGTGCAAGCGGGAGCAGGGTTCGATCCGATCGCTGGTGCAGCCAGACGATGTAGGGCGCAATCGATCCGACGAGAAAGCCATGGCCAAAGCTCGCCGGGCGATCGCGGCTGATCACGTGTGCAATCAGATGCTCGGCACCACTGCAGGGCCGGCTATTCCCGCTGATGTACATCGCGAGCCCCGAGAGCACGATGGCATTGATGTAGCGCTCGAGAAACGCCAGATCCCGCATGGAAGGTGCCGGGGCCAATATGCTCTGAACCGCGCTTCGGGACATGATCCTCGCCAGGGCACTAGGTTCGGCCCGCCCCCGGCGAACCGCCAGATCCCAGTCCATCACCGCCGAATGGTTCGAGAGCACGTCACCGAGACCGTTGGTGAGTGCCCAGAGCGGCGCCTCTACGAGGATCGTCGGGTCGATCACGATCCCGATGGGAGGGGTCGTGGAGTAGCTCCTGGCGTGACCGCGGTCGTCGGCAAGAATCGCTATGGGTGAGGCGATCCCGTCGTTTGAGATCACTGTGGGAATGGCGAAATAGGGCTGTTCGAGACTGGACGCGTGGTACTTGGCAAAATCGAGCACTGCGCCCCCACCGATTCCAACGACCAGGGTAACGCTTCGCTGCAGCGGCGAACTCCTGCAGATGCGCTCGTGAAACGACAGAGAGTTTTCAGCGGAGTGAATGACTTCCACCGGCAGACTGCGAATGCGCCCTGCGAAGTCATTGCCGATGCGTCGCGAGAATTTCTTGCCCGTGATGATCCTGATTCGTGCTGGCGTAAGACCGCTGCGCGTCAGGAAATCTTCGAAATCCAATGTCTCGAGATCGACCATCTCCAACAAGAACGGAAATGTAGATCCCTGGCGATTCACGGGGACTCCTGAATCGCTCGAATGATCGAACTCGTGCTCACGCCGGGGTAGTAGGGAATGAATTGCAATCGAATGCGATGTCGTTCGAGAAAGTCCGAATCTACCTTGATCTGATTCATGTATGAGTCGGGCTGCCAATCGTTGCCATGGACGATGATGTCGACTCCGTGGCGAATGAGCTCCTGCCGGTTGTCGTACTCTTCGATCACGAATGCGCGATCGACGCAGCGCAGTGCGCTCACGATCGCGAGTCGGTCCGTCTCGTCATTCACCGGCCTTCGTTTGTAGGTGCTGACCATCTCGTCGCCGTTGATGGCTACGACGAGGCGATCTCCCAGGGATCGAGAGGCTTCGAGAAATTCGAGGTGACCTCGATGAAAGAGGTCGAAGACCCCGATGACGTAGACCGTCGTGCCCACCCTTGGGCTCTGGAGGAAGGATTTCCAACCCCCACTCGAGACATCCTTCACCGACAATCAGACAAAGCCCAGATTATCTTGATCTGCTTCCAGATAATCGAGAATCAGGCGGTTCTTTGGGTTGGCCACGCAATGGTTGTTGCAGTGGATCGAAGGATTGATTTTGAAGAAACGCTCCTTGTTGTCGAACCAGAAATCGCGAAAGCGCTGATCCTTGATCGATCCGAGGCATCCGTTGTCGAGGTTGTAGGCTTTGTCCTGACAAGCGTAGACGTTCAGATCCGCCCCGATCACCATCAGCATCTGCAGATACGGACACCAGGTGTAGTCCTTCTCGAATTTGTTATCGAGAAAGTGATACGCGTCGTTGATCTCGAATGAATCGCTCGCGAGTTCGGACTGCGCCCTGGCGATCTCGACCTTGGCGGCATCGTAGAACTCGGCGTGATAGCGGTTCGACTCCGCGCCACTGTTGCTCGTGATGCAGGGTGACATCTTGACGCTCCTCACGCCGATATCGCGCATGCGTCGGGTGAAGTCAAAGATGTGAGCGGCGTTCTTCTTGTCGATGATGTAGCTGACGCCCAGCACGCACTTGCCCCCCAGTTTCTGAAACGCCTCCATGTTGCCCACGACCTTGCCGAATTCGGTTTCCTTGACGCCTCGATACTCGGAGTAACTCTTGGCGTCCCATCCATCGATCGAGATTCGCAACCAGGTCGCGGACTCAGAGAAGATTGCGGCGATGTCACCGTTCAGCCTCGCCCCATTGGTAAGGGAAGCGAAGCTCATTTTGCTCGCCGCCAATGCCTTCGCGGCGTCCAGCAGATATTTGTAGTGGAAGGGGTCGCCTCCGCCGCTGAACGTGACAGCACGAACCCCCATCTCGTCGAGATCGTCGATGATCTCCAGGATCTTTTCGAGCGGGATGCTGTCTCGCGTCACCATGTCCTGGCCCAACTGCAGGTTGTCGACCTTGTAAGCGCAGTACCAGCACGAATGTGCGCAAACGTTGGTCGGCTTGATCCGGACGTGGATGGGAGCGCGTATCTCCCCCGTCTCCAGCGGCAGCGAGTCGATCTTGTCTTTGTAATGGAAGGCCTTCATTTTCGTGTACTTCAAGCCCATGATGAAAATCCTTTATGCGGAGGTCACGATTCGAAATAGATGAATTCAAAGTCGCCGGAGTATCCGAACTCGCGGAACATCCAGGTCCATTCTTCCGGGCGATAAAACGACTCACAGGTCAGCGCCCAACACTGCAGGTTGAAGAGTTCTTCCTCGTTTCGGTAACTCTCCACCAGCAGGTACTTTTTCTTTCCCACTCGCTCGATCTCCAGAAGTGAAGCCTTTAGATCCGGCAGCGTGAGGTTGTGGAGCGTGCCGATGCTGAGCACGAGATCGAAGGCGTCGTCTTCGAAGGGATACGTGTCCTGGGCCCGTTGCCGAAACAGGGCGTGCCTGATCTCCGCCGGCGCCTCGGCGATCGCATGGGACGAGATGTCGCAACCCACGAGCTCAGGGTTGTCCAGAAGCTTGCTGAACTCGTAGAGCAGGTGGGCTTTGCCGCACCCCATGTCCAACAAGCTGGCTCCCGATTGTGGCAAATCGAATTTGTCAATCAGCTCCTCCGCGACCGTCTTCCAACGGCCGTCGTACCGATAGCCCCCGTAGCCGTAGCGCCGGTCGCCATCCCAGTAGTCCGCCTCGAACTTCCGGGCGATTTTCATGCATGCGACCTTGTCGTCGCTCATCCGGCCTAGACAATCCCGGGTTGTCCTCGTGTGTAGGGGGGTGATGATGTTTTGGAGTTGTCCCATTTTATTCCTCCCTGGTTTCGCGCTCTCGCGTGGACTTGTGGCCGATGACGGCGGGTCGCGAGACTTTCGACAGTCTCGGCCACACCCAGTGGAGTGATGCCAAAGTGTTCGAGTTGACTGGCTTGCGATCCGTATTGATGCGGGTAGGCGTCGGGAACTCCGATTCGCCGGAATCGCTTGGGTACATCGAAGGACGCCTCAGCGATCAGTTCCGCAATGGCGCTTCCGAGCCCGCCGATAATCGAGTGCTCTTCGACACTCACCACCACCGACACACCCTCGACACGCGAGATCAATGCATCGACGTCCAGCGGCTTGATCGTCGGAAGATGCAGCACACCCACGTCGATATGCCTGGCGGCTAGAGCTTCGGCTGCTTCCAGGCAGATTCTCAAGCCGATGCCAGTCGTCACCAACAGGGCATCGGTCCCTTCGCGCATCGATACGGCCGCGCCAATCTCGAAGTCATTCGATGAATCGGTGACGATCGGGTCGTAGCCCTTCGCCAGTCGGATATAGATCGGTCCATCGTGGTCTACGCTCACGCGCATGAAGCGTCGCATTTCGTCGGCATCAGCCGGGGCGACGATCGTCATGTTGGGCAAGGCGCGCATGATCGCGATGTCGTCGATGGCTTCGTGGGTGGGGCCTAAGGGCGCGTACACCAGCCCGCCTCCGTTTCCGATCAGGCGAACGGGCAGGTTGGCGTGGCACACGTCCATCGCGACCTGTTCGTAGCAGCGTCTCGTCAGGAAGGTCGCGATCGTATTCACGTAGGGGACGCTTCCCTCCATCGCGAAACCCGCCGCAAGTCCGACGACATTCATCTCGCTGATCCCTTCCATCAGGAAGCGATCGGGAAGCGTCTGGCGAAACTCATCAAGGGTTCCGTGGCCGAGGTCTGAACCCACGAAGAGAACGCGCTCGTCCCGCTTTGCGAGCTCGAAGACCATGTCGAGGCAGGCCTTTCTCATGGATAGTCTCCGAGTGCACGGCGATAGGCTGAGAGATCGTCGTCCGAAATCTGACTCTTGTGGTGGTAGGCAGAGTTGAACTCGGCAACCGGGATTCCCTTCCCCTTGACCGTGTGGCAAATGATCGCGTTGGGCTTACCGCTTTCGAAGGGCAGGCTCTTGAACACCGAACGCAGATCTATCACGTCGTGACCGTCTACTTCTCGCACAGCGCAGCCGAAGCTTTCCCATTTCTCGGCGAAGGGTTCGAGGTCCTGCACCTCATGCGTAGCGCCATAGGACTGGCATTTGTTGTAGTCCACGATGAAGGTGAGGTTGCTGAGTTTGTGTTTGCCCGCACACATCGCGGCTTCCCAGACTGAGCCTTCATTGCACTCGCCATCGCCCAGCGCGACCAGGACGCGATGCTTCGATCCGACCCGCCGGGCATGCAGCGCCATGCCGACGCCGATCGATGCGCCGTGGCCCAGGCTTCCCGTCGACGCTTCGACCCCCGGAACCTTCAGGTGGTCGGGATGGCCGCCCAGCATTCCACCGTCGGCACAGAACTCCATGAGCCGTTCGCGGGGAAAGAATCCCTTGTCGGCCAGAAGAACGTAAAGAGCGAGACAACCGTGGCCTTTGCTCAAGATGAAGCGATCGCGACCCGGCCAGTCGGGACGCTTCGAATCAAAGCGGAGAATATCGTCATACAGGACTCGAATGATTTCGATCAACGAAAAGGTGGAACCGAGATGTCCACGCCGGCTTGTGGCAAGAATTTCGAGGACCGTCTCGCGCAATTCCTTGCTGCGTGCGTCGAGGGGCGTTGCGAGTCCCAGCCAATCCGCGTGGAGAGCAAGGGCCTTGGGTTGGCTCTCTACGGTTGAACTATGCGGCATAGGGAAACTCCCCTCGTTCTTCGGTTGCGGATTCCAACAGGGATTTGGCCTTGGCGAGCTGCTCGAGGAGCACCGCCTCGGAGTCTCCCTTGCGATGCAACGCAAAGGCTCGCCTTTGCCGCTGTTCTGGAACGAACTCGTTCAACAGGATCGTGCACCACTTGATGGCGTAGAGCGGGAACACGCGAGGAACGCGCCAATCGAGCTCGGTACATGCGGGATGGCGGGCGATGGCTGATTGCATGAACTGCCGGCGCAAATCGACCGAGAGTGGAAGGGCTGGATGGAGCAGGAAGTCACTCACCATCTTTGCGGGATCGTCCCAGCCAAAATGTTCGAAGTCGACGAAGACCAGCGATCCATCTGGGCGCCGCAACGCGTTGTGAAAGCCGAAATCCGACGGGCTCAAGGTGCGGCTCTCGCGCGCAAGCACACTGTCGATTTCGAGACCGCGCTCGCGCTGCAAAGCAGCAGCCGATTCGAACGCTCGTGCGAGAACCGGTCGGATCGAGCCGGCCAGAAAGAGTTGAAGCCGTTCGTGTGCACGCGTGTCGGCCAGCTCGGCCGCGACTTGCAGAGGTGCGAGACGAGCGCGAATGGATTCGGCGAGGGCGTCCAGGGAGAAGCAGGCCTCCGAAGCAGCCCCGAGTGCGAAACTGGCTGTTTGCAGCTTGAGGCGATCGAGCTGGATGAGGAATTCGACCAGCGCTTCGACGTCGCGCTGCTTGACATCGTCCCGGGTCAAGGGCGTACCTTCTACGAATCGCAGGATCGACAGGGACTGCTCGGGAAAGGTTGCGATGGGCTCGGGAATACAGCGGACATCGTTGTTCCAGAGAAAGCGAAGGGCGGCGAACTCGCGGCCGCGTCGATCGCAAGTCGACTTGGGGTCCGTGTCGGAATAGATCTTGGCCACATAGACCTCTGCATCGTTGCGATCGCTGCGATCGACTCGATACACGCGACTGTTCCGGCCGCCACCCAATGGCTGCAACGAGAGAGGTCCCGAACCAGCGACTTCGTTCAGCGCGGGGCCGACCAGAGCGCAATCAAACTCGCTCGCTTCTGTCAGTGCGACGCTCACCGGGCGTTGATCTCCTGCATTCTTTTGATGTTGTAGTAACGATCGTTGGTCATGGGATCGACAATGCGGCCATCCCGGTAGGCATCCACAAGACTTCGTACTGCATCCTCGACCTTGTGGATGGGCCGGAAACCCAAGGCGGCGCGAATCTTGTCCGAGTTGATGTGGTACGAACGATTGTCGTCACTGGACACACGTTCGAGTTCGATGCCAGGGTCACCCACGGTGTCCCGAACCAGACGAGCAATTTCTTCGACTGGAAGATTTTGATACCCGACATTGAACGCTTGACCGTCGACTTGATCGGGGCTCGCGTTCAGTATGGCTTGGTAGGCGCGCACCATGTCGGCAATATGAATATTTGGGCGCAGTTGCTCGCCGCCGAGGATGCGAATCTTTCTGTTGGTGAGCGCGTGGGCGGTCAAGATGTTCACCACCACGTCCAGGCGAAGTCTCGGGGCGTAGCCGCAAACCGTTGCCGGTCGCAAAATGACGCGCTCCATTTGGCCGGCGTCGGAATAGTCGAGCAACATTTTTTCGCAGGCCAACTTGAACCTTGAATAGTCGGTGAGCGGACGGGGTTCCGTGTCCTCCTTGACCTCCGGATGATCCTGAACCCCGTAGATGCTCGAGGAACTCGCATAAATGAATCGGCGAACCCCCTGTTCGACGGCGGCCTGGACCAGGGGCAAAAATGCGTCGAGATTGATACTCGTTCCCAGCGCTGGCGCGAGATCGAAGCTCGGATCATTGGAGATACACGCCAGGTGGATCACGGCATCCTGTCCGGCGAGTTCCTCGCGCATTCGCCGGGCTTCGCGGATGTCGAGTTCGACCAGATTCAAATTGGGATGCCCAGCAACTTCCGCGAAGACTTCGCGCCCGTACCAGAACAGATCAATCACCTTGACCCGGTAGCCTTCTCTCAGAAGCTCCGGCACAAGAGAACTTCCCACGTATCCCGCCCCGCCGGTCACGAGCACGGTGCGGTAGCCATTGGGGTTGTTGATGGAGTTCTTGGTGAGATTGTTGTTCGATGCCTCGGTCATGAGTCCAACTTCCGTGCCGCCTGATCGACGCTGGTCCATAGCTCGGGAATCGTGCTTCCGTGGTGGCCACGCACGTAGTGTCCACGACCCCGGTCGGAGACAGCGCGCACCAGGAGTGTCTTCCACGGGCGGAAGTAGTACGCGGGATTGTCCAACGAGGGTTCGTGACTTACATCGTTGGGAAGCGGCAAAAGATCGCAGACCAGAGAATCGAAGTTGCCAACCCGGCGCCCGTCCGCAAGCGCGACATTGCGCGCCATCGCGAGAGACTTGAGGAACACCTCGGGAGCCATCACCGCGCAACCAAAGGTCGCCACGACCCCCCCTTCGAGCGCTTCAACGACCTTGGCGTAGCGTAAGAAATCGCAGTAGCTCGCGGCTCCCCACGCAGCGCCGTCACAATTTGGATGTTCGTAGACGATGTCGTAGCCGATGCCAACGTGGACTGTGACGGGTACTCCGGTGCGGTAGCCCGCCGCGAGAATGCTCGCATGCTTGTGAGGAAAGTCGCCTTCCTCGATCATGCGCCCCGCCATGTGACCCAGGCCGGTTTTCTCGCGATATGCCGCGGAGGCGATTTCGTTGATCGCCCCGGTTTCCCGCCAAAGTCCGAACTGACCTGTATCCAGGTAGGTTTCGACATCCTCGGTTGTGGCACCGATCAGCGACAACTCGTAATCGTGAATCAAGCCGGATCCATTGAGCGCGATGCACGAGATGAAGCCGCGTTCCATCAGGTCGATCAGATAGGGCTGCACTCCGGCCCGAATGACATGCCCTCCCAGCATCATGATCACCGCCGCTTGCCGAGATCTCGCGCGCGCAATCGCGCGTCCCACTTCGGAGAGCGCCGGGTGGGTCGTTTCGACCTTCACGAGCTTGCGCACGGACGACAAGTCCAACTTGTGTTGTCGCTCGCTGAGCGGGCGGATGTTCAGCCTGCTGCGATCGAACACATCACTGCTCGTGTTCTCGAATGTCGAACTTTCGGTCAAAACTTTTGCTCTCCCGGGCTTCGCTGTCGGCTACTTGAGAAGTGAATCGATGTGTCGGTAGATCAACCGTGGCTCGAGGGGGTGACCGGATCCGGCCGTCGTCGTCGCCGCAGCGGCCGCGAGATTCCCAATGAAACCGATTGCGGCCGGGTCGAGTCCCCGGGCACTGCACGACGCGGTCAGTGCAAAGAGCGCCTCCCGAGTACCCAGTGGATCCACCCGATTTACCGGATTGACTGGAAACGCCGGTACGTCGGTACAGGACTTTGCCTCTGCGTCGTAGACGACAGTGGCGGATTCTGCTGAACCGTGGGCTTCATCGCCGATCATCAGCACGACTTCGCAGTCGTGCTGCTCAGCCAGGCGTCCGGCCATGGCGTTGTCCGCTTGCCCAGCGGCGATGCTCTGCAGGATGAAATTTGCCCCGCACTCGGGCAGGTCGAGACTTGCTTGGGAAACCGGATTGCGAATGTCGATCGCAAAGAAGGACGCGCGCGCGCGAATCATCGCTCGAGCACTCTGCGAGACCCATCCAGTACCCCAATCTGACATCAGCACGTTGTCGTATCGATCCAGCAGGCGGTCGAGTGATCCCTCGACGCCACCCGACGACAGGTCAGCTGCGTCCACAATTTCGAGATCGACTCCCGGGGCGGCGTTCTTGCTCAAGAACCCCGGCGAAACTTCGTCTCCAATCCCGGCAGTGAGAAGCGCTACACGATCGCTGAAGCGCGACAGTGCGTTCGCAACCGCCATCGCTCCACCGGCGTAACGTTCGCTCGTGCGATCCTCAGTCGAGATTGCGAAAGGCTGCTCTTCGATACCAAGTGCACCAAGAACACTCCGAACGTCTTCGCTTCGTCCGGCGCCGAACTCAACGAATGATTCGCCCACGACCAGCGTTCGCAGATGCTTGAACTGCGAAAGCTCCGCCACCAGCTGCTCGGCAGAGTGAAGTGCTCGAAACTTCTGCAGAAAATCCTTCAGCTGGGGCGAGAAGATGTCGGTATGGCGGTTGATCAATGCCGACGCGCTGTTGAGTTCGGTATCGGTGAGAACCAACTTCCCCCCGGCGCTCTCAATCGCCTCGCGTTCGAGATCGATCGCATTGTTGCGATCTCTCGGCCCCGTACCCTGCACAGCCCCTTTCAGGAACACGTCCGGTCGAAGCATGCGGATGGCTTCGACCGCTGTCGGCCACTCGTTGATGCAGACGAAATCGACGCATTCCAGCGCGGCGAGTGCTTCGGCACGCAAGTCGTCGCTGAAGGCCGGTCGGTGGGGGCCCTTGTTGACGAACCGATCGGGTGTGATGGTGACCACGAGGCAATCGCCGAGCTGCCGCGCCTCTTGCAAGTGTCGGATGTGCCCGATGTGGAGCAGGTCGAATACACCGTGGCACTGCACGACCTTGGCCCGACCTGCGGCGGGTTTGTCGAGTTCGTCTGCGACTTCGCGAAGTGATCTACGCTTCTGCATCGAGAGCGAGTAATCCCCATTCATTGCCGGCTCGTGAGAACCTGCTGGGAACCTGTAACGACATCATCCATGCGCAACTTGAGTGTGGCTGGACGAATCTCGGCAGACTGGAATTGGCGGGCCGCGCTTCAGCACTGAGAAACCGGAGCGTTGCGCTCGAGGAATACTCTCGGGAGGTGCTGGACCAAGGGGCCCGTGTTCAGCTGTGAGAATGACTTCTCAAATGCGCTTGGGACCTGCGGCGACCGACCAAAGGTAGTGCGACATCGGTCCGAATCCGGTGTGGAGCACCTCATCGTTCATGCCGAACATGAAAACGTTTTCGAAGTATCGCTCCATCAACTCTCGGAGTGATTCAAAACTCTTGAGGTTGATATGGTGAATCTTGCTCTGAGGCGAGGCGTACTCCGCCGCGGTGATGTTCGGAGTGCCGGTGATCAGCACGCCGCCGGGCTTCAGACATGCGACGAGGTTCTCGACAAAGCTGGCTTCCTTGGCCGGTTCGAGGTGCTCGATGACATCCACCGTGTAGGCGGCATCCACGCGAGTCGCTAGCGGCGATTCGTTGAGATCATGCAAGACATAGCTGACGTTCTCGATATGCGAGAGTCGCTCGGCGTTTCCGCGCAACTGACGGGGGTCCCAGTCTACGGCGTGCAAATGTCCAACGGCCTGGGCGACGATCGGCAGTCCGAGGGCGTCCCCGCAGCCAACCTCGAGCACCTCTTGCTTCCCCGTCAACATCTTCGCGCAAAACTTGTAGCGAGCCATGACGAACGCCAGGTGCTTTGGATCGTTTATCAGATCATCCGAGGCCCACGGACCCAGTACAACTCCCGGGGTGTTGATCCGCGATCCCATCGCAGCTTCATAGGCTTCGCGTGCATTTTGCATGGGCCCCTCGCTCATCGCCATCTCGTCCTCCGGTTGATCCGTTCTTTCAATTCGATGAAGTCATCGCGGGTTCATACACCGGCACCGGATCGGCAACGGTCAGATGGATCTGTAGGGAAGAGCGTCGTGATCTACGAACTTACGGGTGCGACTGAGACATTCACGTACCTGATCCCAATGTGTGATTACGGGAATTGATTCGTGCAACTTGTCGAGGCTGTTCGGATCGAACAAAAAACGCTGGACACCGGTGGGAAACTCGGGGTGGAGCAGAAATTCTCGCAGATCATCTATAAAGTGCGTGCAGCCAAGGGATTGAATTCTCGCTCGCTTGTCTCGCTGCGAGTTTTCGAAAAAAACCTGAGCACGGCCGATGCCCGTCGCCTCGAGATCCATGATACGGTGGATTCTCAGCCAATCTAGCGCCGACTGACGAAGATCGAAGCGGGGGCCCCGCGCCGGGAATCGGGTCTTGTGGCTTACGATTCGAAGCTCGCATCCCCGTTGATGGAGAGCGCGAAGCGCCTCGATGGCAAATTCAAACGGAGGGGCGTGCAAGAGCCGCTCTCCATACGCCAGCCCCTGAAGTTCGGTCCACTCCCGATCACGCCCCTGCTCCCGGAGTGCGCTTCGCACAGCCAGCTTGGTCGCCGGGGTACCGGGATGGATGAGTCCTCGTTCGATAGCGAGGGAATGAAATAGTTCGTCGTAGCGCGCCAGGGTGTTGTCGAAGTCAATTCCCAGAACAATCCTGCGCCCGTCCAGGCCGGACTTCGCGAAGACGCTCGGACTTCGCGGGTTGGATCTCAAATCGGAGAGCCTTGATTCATCGATGATGACGACCACTTCTTGCGCACTCGCCGCTCTGGTTGCGTGCTCGACGTCTCGATGGTCCCAACCTGCGCCTGCAAGGTTTCGCAGTATTCGCGAAACGCATCGCGCCACGGTCGAAGCGAAGTGACTTTCTCGGACTTCATGGTGGTGAAGACGTTCTTTCGGCCGAAAGAAGGAAAGCGTTTGTGACTCACCGGCTCGACCGTAACCGCCAGCCTGAGATTCGCGACGAGAAGCTCGATCATTTCGAACAATGATCCTCGACCCTCGTTGGTCAGGTGATACAGATCTGGCGGCAAGTCTGACGCGAGGATTCGATGCATTTCCTCGGCGATGTCGCGGCTATAGGACGGCGTAGTAATGATATCTGAAGAAATTTGCAATCGACGCTCGCCCGCTTGCACTCGGGACAACATTTTTTCGACAAACTGATCTCGCTTGCTCGACTCGCCAAATAAAACCGGAAGCCGGAACAGGTAAGAACGCCTTGCGATCGACTGAACGAAGTAGTCACCGCCGTACTTCGTCAGGCCGTAGACGTTGAAGGGCTTGACCGGATCGGATTCAACGCAGTACTTATCGAGCGCATCGCCAAATACAGCGTCCGTGCTGAGGTGAGCGAACACGAAACCACGATCTCGCGAGAGTTCCGCCAGACGCTTTGGGAGCAGCGTGTTGAGTTGTATCGCTCGATCCGCCTCGCTTTCGCAAGCATCGATCCCCAGAAATGCGACCGCGTTGATCACCAGATCGGGTCTTTCGGCAGCCACCACCGCAGAGACCTGATCGAGATTCTCACAATCGAGGTGATTGCGGTTCATGCCGATGATCTCGTGGTCGTCACCGAAGACACGCGAGATTGCAGAGCCCATTTTCCCAGTGGCTCCAAAGAGGAGTAGTTTGCGCATATCGCGAGCGATCGGAAGATCGTGCTCAGGCTTGAGCAATAACTGCCGCAGGTATCGAGATTCCGGACGGATTCTCGATCGGTGGGGTTTTGATCCAGGCCGCTGGGGAGAGTTCGGAGGGCAAAATCAGTCCTTCTATCTATAGAGCAGTTTCAACGGTCGGCCGAATGGCACTACGGCTTGTCGCAACTCCTGCGCAAGATTGCTCCGGATACTGAGGTAGCGCAATGGTTTCAAACAAACGAGACAACCTCCAGAAGAACCTGCTGAGACTCCGGCGAAAAAACTCCGCCATGGCCAAGCGGGTCGAGGACGCGAGCAGCGAGGACTGCAAAATTGTCGAGGGTCGCAGTGGAGACGCGACGGTCATCTACAAGGGGATTCAACTCGGATCATCCTACGATCCCCGGCGCGAGGGTGCGACGATCGCCGCGGAGATCGTAGATTCCGAAGCGGACATCGTGATCGCGATCGGCTTTGGGCTGGGTCACCACCTCGAAGCCTTGCGTGCCAACAGCCCCGCGCGGTTGATCGTGTATGAGCCCTCGGCCGAAAGAATGAAAGCGGCACTCACCGCAAGACAGAGCCTCACCTTTCTTTCAGACAAGTTTGTCGACTTTGCAGACACTCTTGCACAACTCTTTAGCCTGGTCGATGCTCGTTACATCACGGGGCTTAAGCTGCAGGTCTATGTCCACCCCCCAACCATGAAACTGACGCCCCTCGAAGTTCACGAAGCAGTGGCAATCGTTTCCCGCGCAAAGGACTTCATTGACATTACGATCGGAACCCGGGTCCGCGAGCTCGAAACCTGGGGCAAGATCACCATGTGCAATGTCGGTCCAATCAGCAAGAACCCCAGTTTCCGGGAGCTCTTTGGTCGCTTCAAAGATGTTCCGACAGTTGTCGTGTCAGCCGGTCCTTCTCTTGACAAGCAATTGCCCAAACTGATCGAGTACCGAGATCGAGTCTTGATCGTCTGTATTGGTCAGGCACTCGGTTCACTTCGGTCCGTGGGAATCGAACCCGATCTGGTTCATGTTCTCGAGAGCAAACGGGTCGAGGATCAGTTGAGTCGAGTGGGTTCGAGCGACACGACAAATCTCGTCCTCACCAACGATGTCACCGGTGGATTCTTCGACCTCCCTGTTCGGAGTCGATTCATCGCGACTCCGGCGGCAGACAAAGTCGGGCGTTGGATCGCCGGAGTGCTCGACCGAAAGGGCTGGACCTTTGGCGGCAGCACCGTCGCCCATGGAGCAGTCTCATTGGCCGCCGCGCTCGGCGCCAATCCGATCATGCTGATCGGCCAGGACCTGGCCTATACGGATGGGCGACACTACGCGAAGGGGTCGGCCTACGACCAGGTCACGATCAAATTTGGTGATGACGGCTATTCGACGATCGACTCTTCTTCGCGCATGGAAATGCTCAAATCGACCAAGAGCAGAGAACCCAAACGCATTCGGGTGCTCTACGTAGACGGATGGTACGGAGAAAAAGTAGCGACATCACCGAGCTACGCTGGATTCATCGATAGCTACAGGGGCCTTGCGCAAATATGCGGTGACCGCGGTTCCGAGGTGCTGAACTGCACCGAAGGAGGCGCGCGAATTCACGGCCTTCCCCATCTGCCGTTCTCCGAGGCACTCGAGCAGCATGCGAGCGAAGTGGTCGACGCCCATCGGATCATCACCGATGTATACGACCAGTGGACACCATCCAATTTCGACAAGTTCTTGCAGGAAATTGCGCGGGTCCAAAAGCTGTTGAACAAACTGGATCGGAACGGACGGAAGGGCGAGGAGCGCTGCGAAGCTGCCGCACGGGAACTTCCGCGCACAAACTCTCCTCAGCGTCAGATCGACCTGCTGCGGCGCATCGGTCATATGGAAAAGGAAGTGCGGGCACTCCTCCTGAGTATTCCGTGGATCGACTCTGTCGTGCAGCCTGAGATCGCCTCCTCGTTGGCCGAAGTAAGGCGGAGCGAGAACCATCACGCGACACCCATGCAAGCGGTAAGCGAGGCTCAGTTTCTCTTCGAAGCAACTCAGCACGGAGTCGTACGCGCCCGCGAGCTGCTCAGGTTGTGTTCTGAATCAGTCGAGAGCTCGATGGCCAAAGAGGCGGCAGAAGAAGCAGCTTCGTCGGGGACTCAGAGCGCCGACCGCAGGGTTAGAAACTCAAGCTCCCCGAAAGCCCACTCCAACGCGAGCGCAGGCTCCGCCGGCGCCCAGCAAGGGCCCGCTGGATGATCTCGTCGACTTCGCTGTAGCGTTTTCTGCTCGAGTGCTCCGACAGGGTTCGCATGCGTCCCGCTGCGGCAATCTCTCGTCGCTCGTCTTCGTGATTCAGCAGATAGTCAACCTTCTCGACGCAATCTTCCACGCAGTCGTAGGTCAGAACCTCGGTTCCGTCTTTGAACAGCTCGCCAAGATTGGCCCCCCGATCGGTAATCGTGCAGGCCCCGACACCGGTCGCCTGGAATAACTTTTGATTGCCCACACCTCCTCGGGCAAGATCGCCGTGGGCGTTGAAGGTGATGCGCGAGCGCTGCAACACCTTGTAGTAGTCGAGTCCGTATACCGGGCCATGATTCTTCGTCGAATTGGAAACGGGTAATGGCGCCGATTGCGGAGACGACCAGATTTCGAGCGGAGTCTGGTGCATCAATCCTTTGAGTTGCGCGTTGCGATTTCGATTATTCGCAGCGGGGCCTGATTCCATGACGTACGTAAAATCAAACAGCTGCGCTTCGGCAACCTTGGACGGCGCCGGAAGCTGCGAGAGAATCCCGGGATCAAAACATGAGTAGACAAGATGAGGAGAGAGTCCGACTTCGCGACATCTGCGGTACAGCGGTGCAGAACTCACAAGCAGCAGGTCAGCCGTTGAAAGTTCGCGAATCACTTTGGGAGATGGAACGATCGATTGCTGATGAATGACGAGCAGTTCGATGAACGGGAAGCGAGCCTTGAGGTCGCGCCGTGATTCGTAGGGAAGCACGTCGTGGTCTTGCAAGAAAAGGACTTCCGGTTTTGACTCGGCGATCTGGTGCAAGACCAACTGGGTGCGCCAATTTTTCTCGTCTACTTCGATACCGCGCTCCCAGGCCCAGGTACGCTGCAGGTTTTCCATGTCACAGATGATTTCTTCGGCCTCGTGCCCCATCGACTTCATGGCCCGGGCAAGTGCGTCACCGTGATGAATCTTTTCAGCCAGCCACGAGCGGCGTTGTTCGGCGAAGGAACAGCAGCGAAGACTGGGGTCGTTGCGGTAGAGAACTTCCGCCGCGTCCGGATCTCCGAGGGACGAGATCCGCATGATTCGATAGTTCCGATGTCTTACAGGCGTGTCGCTCATTGGCGATCTCCCCCGCGTAGTTCGTGAGCTTCCGGGCTTCTGCTGTTCAAGATGCGCCGCGCAGCCGCAACCGGGCTCAACCACGGGAGATCTCTCGACCTCGGCTCAACCGGCCCGACCTGGGGCTGGGTGTCGTCGAGGAAATCTTCGAGCACGCGACAACACCAATGGGTCTTGAACAAAGGGAGCATGATCGCGCTGCGGCGAACTTCGAACTCTGGGTGGGACAGGCCGGAGAAAACCTTGCTGCGAAACAGTTCGAGGTGACGGGCCTCTCCGGCAAGTGATGGCTGGAAGAAGAAATCCCCTACCAGCCGAGCTGGATCATCCCAACCCGCGCCCTCGAGATTGAGAAAGCGAAGGGTGCCGTTTCGCGTACGCAACACGTTGTTCAAGCCGAAATTGGCGGGAGAAAGAATTCGCCTGTCGTTCGCAAGGCGGGCGCCAGGATCAATTCCGAGCTTGCTGCATTCCTTTCGGACCGATTCTTCGGCTCGCTTCCACGCGATCGACAGCTCGCGGCGCGCGAAGCGCAGGGCTTCGTTCTGGTTGGAGTTGATCGGATCGATGCCGTTGAGCCGCTGCACGCGTCGATCGATCTGGCCGATGTGTGCTGCGATCGAGAACGCCGCCTCGTGGGCCTTGGTCAGTGCGCGTGCATCGGGTCGCCGACGATGCATGTTGATCTCGCGAACAAAGTCGATCACGGATTCGATCTCTCGGTCCCCGATCTCTCCGCGACGCAACGGTCGGCCGTCGATGAACTCGTAGAGCGCCAGACCCTCGCGCTCGTCCCAGGCAATTGGCTCGGGTGCCTGCCTTATGCCCGATCGGTGGAGGAACTGACAGAATTTGAATTCGGCCGCGAGCCAATCCCGAGGTTCAGAGACACGTCGGAAGTACTGCTTCAGGAGAAAACGACCCGCTCCTGTTCTCACCCGGTACTGGCGATGGCCACGACCGCCGACCAACGGCATGATCTTGTAGGGCGGCGAAATCTCGTGTCGATCGAGAAATTCTTCGGCAGTAATCAGGAGTCGAGGGTTGGGGATTGAATGAATCACCCTTGGCAAGTCGGTGCAGGCGACGTGCAGCTTTAGTGCAGGAATGCGCTCTGGTGGGATTCGAGCGTGGAACCATTGAAAGACCCGGTCGAATTCTCGTGGTTGGCCCCCACTGGTGTTCTCAAAGCCAACGACATCTTCCGCTCCATCAGTTGACGAAGTGGTCCGACGCGTGCCGAATGAGTCTCAAACCGGCTCGGCTGCGCACAAAGGGATGCGAGTTGAGGTTCTCGCCGCTGGCTTCTAGAAGGAACCAGTAAAAGCTCTCGAGGCCGGCTTCGTCGCTCAACGTCGAAGCTCCGCCGAAGCGCGCATTGCATTCGAGCATCCGAAACTCACCCGAGGGTAGCTCGATCGCTTGTAAAGTTGCATGACCCCAGAATGCGAGAGCTCGAACGACCTGCTCACAAAGATCCGCGAGTACGGGCGATTCGACCAGAGTCGTGATCTGGGACTCTCCCCCGACAACGCTGTCCCGAGTGCGGCAAACAACTCCGTGGACACAACCCTTGCGATCGCGATACAGGTCGACACTGAACTCGCGACCTTGCAAGAACGGTTGAAAGATCGGAGACTCGAGATGCTTGGACAAGCCAAGGGCTTCTTCTGGTGAAACGTTGCAATGGAGGTTCTTCGAACCACCTCCGAAGCGCTCTTTCACCACCAGCGATGGATGGTCCCGCACGGAATCGAAGTCTTCGGTAGTGGGAATCGCGGGCAACCGCGACACTTCGAGAAGTTTTGCAAAGCGAAGCTTGTCCACGCAGTTGGCAACGCTCGAGGGTGAGCCCACCAACACTTCAATTCCGGCCTCGGCGAGCGCTGGTCGATACTCCGCAAACACGGGCAACTCGGCATCTCGCGTCGGAACGACGAAACTTATGCCGTGACGCAGACAGTATTCGAGCAGCCCTTGGAAACTCAACTCATCGAGCCGCGGGCACTGCCAGAACGCATCCACGAAATGAACCCCGAGAGCATCCGCATCGCAGTCCGCTCCGTAGACGAGGGCTCCGGGGTCGAACTTTGCCAATGCCCGCCTCACACTCCTGATCAAGGGGATCTTCTTGGCGATACTCGTGATCAGAACGTTCTGGCCCCGGGGCGTACGAGAGGATCGAGACTGCCAGCGAATCTGTGGCGTACGAGTCGCGTACGTCGCAGCCTGTTTGTGTTCGTAAGCGATGATCTCCGCAATGCCTTCTTCGATCCTCGTCTGCGGCGACCATCCAGTCTCGTCTAGCAGCCGCGTCACGTCCGCCGCTGCGGTTTCGTACGCAATGTCTGTCGGTAGTGAGCGGGTCTCCATCGAGGGGAAATGATCCAGGAGAATCGCCAGTACCTCCGAAACCCGTCGCGAGGACCCGGTCGCGAGATTCACCACTCCCTTGGCTTCACTCATCGCCAGGGCGAGTAGACCTCGTGCGACGTCACGCGCAAAGATGTAGTCAAAGGATCCTTCGACCCCGTAGACCTCGAGTACTTCCTTTGCCAACAGGCTCCGAACCCATCGCGAAATGACGTCGCGCGAGCCGCAGCCATAGCTGCGAAAGATGCGGGCACTGACGCTCGTGAAAGCGACGTCCGGACATTCGGACAAGAACTCGAGTTCGAGTTCGTGATGGTGCTTCGCCGAACCACACAGGTTTCGCGGGCGGATGGTCGCTGTTTCATCGAGCACGGCAGCCTCGGCCTGCGGTCGATCCGTGGTGTAGAGCGCCGGATCGTAAATCAGATAGCTCGAAGCAAAGACGACCCGCCCCAGGCTCGACAGCTTTGCCATGCAGCCGATCAGGTGATGGCTCAGCGCAATGTTGTGCCGATGCCCCTCGTCAAAGAAACCCGGAGTTTCGACGGAACGCTCGAAGGTTGCGGCGAGATGGAAGAACACCTCCGGGCTAAATGCCCTGAGTTCCCGCTCGGTGATTCGGTTCAGGTCACCTCGGCGGTAGGCCACTTTCTTTGGGAAGTCCGGCGGGCGGGGTTCTAGATCTCCGACCAGAACCTCGGCGCCGGCGTCTATCAGCATCGGGACGAGTTCACGCCCGATGACGCCCGCACCGCCGCTGACAAAAATGCGCTGGCCCGCGAGGTTCCGAACCCCTGCCCGGGAAACGGCTGGTGGATC
Organism: Myxococcales bacterium; assembly: GCA_022563535.1. Lineage (NCBI taxonomy): Bacteria > Pseudomonadati > Myxococcota > Myxococcia > Myxococcales > Myxococcales bacterium. Next base: position 17,154 of record JADFNE010000031.1, on the reverse strand, counting down.
GAGTAGTTTCACCGAGCGAAGCTCTCCCGAAAACTCCGCACCGGCCTGAGGCCATCTGTCGGATCGGCGCGCCAGTTGCGCTCTTCTCGCTCCCTCGCGGCCGGAATCTTGCGACCGTCTCCATCGGAACGAAACGCGATTCGAGTATCGCGAATCAAATGCGAGATCGGATCCGGTTTCCAGCAATGACCGACAGCATACTCTTCGCCCTTTCCGTCGAGATCAAAATGAAACTCGATCATCTGGGCACCGTAGCGGTGAATGGCGCGATGGAGCACACCCGGTTCGACGGTGTGATCCGACCAGCCAACATCGAGGTCCAACGATTGGAAGTTTCGGGACAGGTCGCGCAGGGTGACGAGGGCCGAGAGGTTCGCCTCGTAGGGCTTGGCGGGGTACCCCGACACGCAATGCAGAAGCGTGAGTCTCCGGCAGCCCGCGTTGAACAAGGTTTCGACCGCATCTCGCACTTCCTGAAGATTGGCCATTCCAGTGGACAGAACGATCGGCTTCCCCGTGGCGCCACACGCCCGCAATAGATCGTTCCAGATGAGTTCGTATGAGGCGATTTTCAGAAAATCAACATGGGGCTCGAGGACGTCGACTGCCTCGAGATAGAATGGAGTGCAGCCAAACTGAATTGCCCGTTCGCGTGCCCGCGCTGCAAGTTCCGGAATGAACTCGAGAGGTAGTTCCCAGGCGACCCGAGCGCGGTGGTCGTGACTCTTGGCGAGAATCTCGGGTGCAAACAACTGAGTGATCTTGAAGAGCTGAAACTTGACGCCATCACAGCCGATGTCGGCAGCGCGATCGATGAAAGCCAAAGACCGCTGGAGGTCGGCACCGTGATTGCTAGAAACTTCCGCGATGAACCTGGGCGCGCTTCCCATATTCCCTCCTGGAGCCGGGCCCGGAAGATTGTTCCGCCTCGGCCTTCAAGTTGCACGATTGGAATGCAGCTTGAAACGCCACAGCCCGATATCGCGCTTGCAATGGCCTTACATTGCAAGACCAATGCAAGACCAATGCAAGACACATGCCCGTCGCTTGAAGTTGGGAACCGGCCCGTCAGGGTTGCACAGCTCGCTGCACGATTTCGAGAATGTCGAACGGAATTGGACCTCGACCCGGGAACAGGCCGAAGTAGAGCGTCGCGAGCGCGCAAATTGAAAGTGCGAACACCGCCGGAAGTGAGAGATCCTCAGACTCGCCGCGGTTGGCCTTTCCCATGTACATTGCCGTAGGCACGCGCAGATACCCCGCGAACAAGACCACACTGGTGATCGCCATCAAGAGTGTGAGCAGGATTTGACCGTCTCCGATCGCAACCGACATCACCGCCAGGCGACTCACGAAGCCCGAAGTTCCGGGCAATCCCGCAAGCGCGAGCAGGAAGAGCGTCATTGCGGCTGCGAGAATCGGCCGATGCTCCGCAAGGCCCGTGTAGTCCGAAAGGGATTCCCACTCTTCTCCCCGCCGCGCCATGGCCGCAATTGCACCCAGTGCACCGACTTGCATGAAGAGAAACACGGTGATGTGAAGCAGTGCTGCGCTGCGAGCCTCGGGGGTTGGCACAATCAGCGCGGCCATGAAAAAGCCGGCGTGGGCAACGCCCCCGTACGCGAGCATGCGCTTTACGTTGGATTGGATTGCCGCCATCAGGCTTCCGACCACCATGCTGATCCCTGCCAGGAATGAAAACAGCGCAGTAAATCCGGGGAGGGCGGCGGGTGCGATCAAATCGAAAATGCGAATCAGTGCGAACGCCGCTGCGGTCGCAATGGTGGCGGGGAGACAGATCGCAACGACGGCGGGAGCGCCCTCGCTCAGGTCGGGTGCCCACTGGTGAAACGGTGCAAAGCTCTGTCGGCTGAGAATGCCGACAAGCAGCAATACCATTCCTCCGAGGGCCAGGGGAGAGGCTCCGCCCATTGCGCCGTGAATGCCCGGGTAGTCGTAGTGACCGGTTGCGCCGTAGATCAGCGCGATGCCGTAGAGTGAAATTGCGCTCGCAAAGACTCCCGTCAGCAGTGCGCTCATACCAGCTTCACCGCTACCGCGCTTGTCCCGATCAAATGCCACCATCACGTATACGGGAAGCGTCATCAGTTCGATTGCGACGAACAGGATGATGAGGTTTCCCGCGCAGACCACGGCGATTGCCCCCGCAACGGATAGGAGCAGCAGGGGATAGTACTCGCCGTGATGAACCCCCCGGGCCGGGAGATAGGCGAGCGAAAGCCACAGCGTCAGCAAGCCTCCGCTACACAACAGTACGATCGCGAAGCTCGCAGTCAGATCGACGACGAACATCGAATTCGCCAACGCGATCACACCGTTTGTGTTTTCAAAGTTCAAACCCGCGAACGCCATCGAGGAGAGCAAAAAAACCGCCGCGGCGGTCGCAAGAAGAGAACCCTTGAAGAAACCCAACTCGCGTTCTCTGGCCTGCTTTCCCTCACGCATGAAGACTGCATCCGTCAGCACGAGCACCAACGGGGCAAGCGCAATGATCCCCAGTGGCGCCAACGCTTGTAGTTGCCAATAGGATGTGGTCACGGCCGCACTTCCATTGCCGGAACAGGTTCCTTATCCATTTCCTCGAGAATGTCCTGAACCTTTTCCTGAAAAACGTCCTGATTGATTTTCTCATCAATCTTCTCATCAATCTTCTCAACTACGCGATCCACGGGTTTGACATCCGGCACGGGGGCGGGCGCATCAGCGACCGCGCGCGCCATTCCGTTGAGCAGCAAGCTCACCGGAGGTTCTATTCGTCTCAAAATGGGATTGGGGTACAGGCCGACCCACAGGATCGGGACGATCAGCGACAGCGCGACCAGTCGCTCGCGCAAATTCAAATCGATCAGGCCGCGATTTTCCGGTTGCTCGATCGGGCCGAGCATCATCCTGCCAGCGGCGCCCATCAACCCACAGGCGACCAAGGCCATCCCCGCGAGTGCCAGAAGGGTCGTGAACCCTCCGATCGGGAAACTCCCCAGGAAGACGAGAAAACTGCCCACGAAACCGCTGGTGCCCGGTACTCCGACCTGGCCGAGGATCGCGATCGCGAACAACGCTGCGCAGATCGGCATCGGTCTCGCCAGCCCACCAAATTGCGACAGCTCCCGGGTCGACCTGCGCTCAACGATAAAGCCGATCAAGATGAACAGCACGGAGATGCACAATCCATGGCTGAGCATGTGGACAACAGCGCCCACAACCGCATGATGTTCGAGACTGCATATCCCGAGCACAATGAAGCTCATATGCGCAAGGGATATGTATCCCAGCAGACGTTTGACATCTCGCTGCGCGAGTGCGAACACGCCGCTGATGGCGATACCCGCGAGAGCAAGGCCGCACAGCCACGGCGCAGATTCCATCGCTGCATGGGGAAAGAGCGGGAGCGCGATGCGAAGAAACGCGAAGATTCCGAGCTTGAGTACCAGGGCGGATACGATGACCGAACCCGAAGTCGGGCCTTGGCACTGGGCGTCGTTGTACCAGCCGTGAAATGGGACCAGCGGAATTTTGACCGCAAAGGCCAGGACAAAGGCGAAGAACAGCCACGACTGCGTCTGCCACCAATCGATTCCAGCATCGCCGGTGACTCCGGCCGCGGCACCGATCGGGACACGCGTGTCGAGAAATCCAGGAGACGCCACGTCGATCCATCTCACAAGATCAAAATTTCCCGCGCCGCCTTGCTCGAGATTGAGTCTATAGACGACCAGAGTCGCGGCCAGCATCAAGAAAAATCCCGCAGCACCCAAGACCAGGTACTTCACCGCCGCGCGCAGACCGTCGGCTCCACCCCAGCGACCCAAGATGAAGAAACTCGAGATCAGGGTGAGTTCCCAGAAAAAATAGAGTTGAATAGCATTGAGCGAGACCAATGCCCCAATGATCCCCGTCTCCAGCAAGAGCAAAAACACCGAATAGCTTCTCAGCCACTGATCGACTTCTTTCCATGAACCCACGATCGCAATCGGAAACACGAAGGTTGTGAGCATGACCAGCACCAGGCTGATGCCGTCGACTCCGACGAAGTAGTTGAGCCCCAACGAGGGCATCCAGCCGATGCGCTCCATCATTTGATAGTCGGTGATTTCCGGATCGAATCCCTGCCAGAGTCCCACAAACGCCAGCACGAAAGTGATCGTGGAACTCAGCAGTGCGATCGCACGCCAGGACCAACTCGGCAGGCCGTCCAGGTTGAAGATCGACGAAGCGATGACGCGCGCCCCCAGGAGTGAAAGCGCTGTGAACATCGGAAGAAATACGACCCAACTCACGATGTTGGAATCTACGGGAGTCACCATGTCGGCAACCTCCCATCCCAGTTCAGGCCGACGTTCATTGGGCAACCCAGGCGAGCATGATCAGCGCGCCTCCAAGTACGACCAGGAAGGACACCTGGGTGATTCGAATGCTCGTTGCGTGTGCGTCGGAAGCTGGATTGCCCCGCAGCGCGCGCGCCATATCTCCCAGCCGCATTCGCTCAGCGAGGCTCTGGAAAGCGGACGTCCCTTCGAACAGCGTTCGCGAAAGCGCGATCAGTGGCGACGAAATCCGGCGTTCCAACAGCCCCCACGCATTGTTTCCGGCGAGCACGCGCTGCACCGGCGCCAGTTTTTCATTCAGCTCGATGCGGATATTCGGAAAGCGAATGTAGAGGAGATAGGTGATGCCAAACCCGAGTACCGTCGCGAGCAGCGCGCCAGCGACCATCCGCCAACGCAACCCCACGTCGATCGCTTCGCCAGCCCTGGCAGCGAGGGCACTGTCGAGGAAGAGACCGAGACTGTCAGAACCCTCGACACCTCCCGGCAGTAGATCGCCCCAGATTTGCGCGGGATTGAGCGCGACCCCAAGCACCGAGAGAAAAGCCAACCCGTACATTGGGATCATGAGCCCCAGTCGTGGATCGTTGAATTCGTCGCGAAAGCCGAGAGGAGTCCGGATCGAACCCCAAAAAACTCCGATCAGGTATCTGGAGAGCGCCCAACTGACGAGCAGCGCGGCAATCAACGTGAAGCCATACAGCACCCCGGCACCGGGCACGTGTTGGGTCTCGAATACTGAGGCGATGGCTTGTTCTCGAGAAAGGAATGCCGCCGGCGAGAGCACGCCGATGACAACCATCAGGTGAGTCAAGACCAGTCGAGCGCTCAGCCCCCCCATGCGACGAATGTCGCGCTCCCCTTCGAGGCAGTGGATGACCGATCCCGCGGAGAAGATCATCAATGTGGAGACGACAGCGACCATCGCGAGATGAAAGATCGCTGCGCTGTAGGCACCACATCCGACCGCCAGAAAGGCAATGCCAAACTGGCTAATCGCAGTCGCGATCAGTATCGAGACCAGGTCGCGCTGGACGAGTGCAAACACCGCAGCAATTACCGCGGTCAGTGCTCCGGCCCAGGCGATGGCAGAGGATGCAGCGTCGGTAGCAGCAAACAGGAACGAGAATCGGCAGCATAGATAGACACCCATCGACGCGGTGAGCACCGAGAGAGCCGCCGCTGGCGCCGGGGATCGAGAGACACCGGAGAGCGCGAAGGTAAAGGGCAGCTGTGCCGATCTACCACACGCCGCGAGCCCGATTCCCAGCCCCAGCAGGGTCAGGGCCCGCACCTCGACTCCAAACGGCAGAGTCACCAGCAATTCGCCCAGGGCCGAGAGCCCGACTTCGACGTCGCTGAGACTTGAAGTATGGGCGCCGATCGTGGTGAGCGACCAGAACAATCCCACGAAGGAGCCGATCAGCATCGCATCAACCGCAACACTGAAAGTGATGCTGCGAATCGTCGCGCGGCCACCGCCGCGATCTGAATACCAGAACCCGATCAACGCAGCCGTGCCGAGTCCTGTCCCCATCCAACCCGCCAGAATGACCAGCAGATTGTCACCGAGCACGAACACCAACATCGACGAAAGAACGAAGCTCATGTACGTGAAAAATCGCTGGTATCCCGCGTCGGGTCGCGTGTCGCCCTCCATGAACCCGAGCGCATAGAGCCAAACCAATAGACTCACGATGATGATCAAGAGAGCGGTGGCGCCGGAGAGCGCGTCAAAGCGGAAGGCGAGGTCTGCGTTGAAGGTTTCGTCCCCGACCCCGAGTCCGATCCAACTCCAGAGGGAATCGATTTGCACTCGGGTTCCCGGTGGTAGATTGATGAGTTCGGCAAAAGCCGCGCAGGTAAACAGAAACGAAAGGACGAGCGGAACTACCGACATGGCAACGACCCAGGTCCTTGCCACGGGTCTGCGCAGCAGAAACAACATCGACGCCTGAACGGCCGCCCCGGCCAACGGGAACAGGGGTATCCAGCGAATCAAGTCGGAGGACGTCGTACCGTTCAGCATGGCGAGCTGCCCGCAGCTTGGGGCTGACTTGTCCTGCGTTCGCGCCGCGCGGCGATCAAGAGGCCCAGGCCGACGGTGACTTGTGCGGTTGCGACGGAAAGAACCAGCACTCCGAACCCCTGCCCCGCAGCCTGCCCGACACTGGAAACGGTGTGGTCGAATGAAACCTGTGCGAGTACCGATGCTGCGAGCATCAACTGGAGACTGAGGAGCACCGAGATGGTGCTGCGATGCACAAAGACCCCCAGAATTCCCAGACCAAAGAGGGCGGCCGAAAGCGCGATCGATGCGTTGGGATCGATCATTTATTCGAGACCTCTGCGCACGAGGTAACCGGCCCCTATCAATGCGCCAAACAACAACAGGCCAACGCAGAGCACTGCAACCCCCTGGTCGACCAGCACCGTATGACCAACGGTTTCGAAAGATCTCGCACTGAGCAGCGCCGCGTGTTGCGGCGTTCCAGCCAGGTTGCCCGGCATGAGACTGGAAAGAAAAGTCCACATCAGGCTCACGCCCGCGACACCCAACGTGATGATGAGCCAATGCCACGATCTGGGCATCCAGTTGTTGTGGGTGTTCGGCTGGACATCGGAGTCCGCAGAATCGTCAATCGCAAAGAAGCAGACGAGTCCGAGTCCGGCGCAGAAGAGCAATTGCGCGATCGCAATCACGTGGGCACTGAGCAGAATGAAGACTCCCGCGAGTGCACTCATGCTGAGCAAAAACCATGCGACACTGGTTCGTGTCCCGCGCCGAGAAAGAATCCCGGCGACTGCCGCCCCGAGGATCACTACGCAGAGCAGCGAAAAAATCATCGGCGGCCAGGTCATTGCGATGCCCCGCGCGCTAGCAAAAAGTTGGCCGTCACAAGAAGATTCAGCAGGGACAGCGGGACGACGACCTTCCAACACAATTTCAGTGACGCCTCGAACGAAAGCCCGATCAAACGCCTGCGAATGGGATCGATCATGGCGACCACCAGAATGACTTTGGCGAAGAACACCGAAGTATGGACAACCATGCACAACAAGGTCGCGAACCCGGTGCCCAGGTAGGCGCCGATTGCCTCTACGATTGTGCTTCCCGAGACATACGGCAGGGCACCGCCTCCAAGAAAGAGAGCGACGATGACACTCGCGACCAACAACGCATCGAGATGTCCCGACGTCCTGACGAGAAAATATTGCGCTCCGGTCAAACGGCTCCCGGGTTCATCGGAGGAATCGGCCGCCGTCAGCTGCAACACACCCAGGGCACAGACACTGTATAGAAGCATCGAAAAGGGTTGAAGAAACATTCCCCATCCCGGAACCAGCAGTCGTTGGACCTCGAGGGCGTTGGAGCCAGAGAATTTGCCGATCGAAAAGCTCTGGTCCTGGGCAATGGCGATCTCGGTCGGGTTCAGGCTGCCGAACACCATGGCGAGGGCGGCCAGGGCGAATCCGGCTCCGGCCGCCCACGAGATTTTGACCACGCCGCAACGCACTCGATCTCCAACATTGGGGACCAGCCCGATCGAACCGTAAATTGAAAGCATTGCGGCGCCCAACAACCAGACAATGCCCCAGTCGAGATTCGCAACGACGAGATCAATCTCGTGCCCGCCGATGGAATAACGCGATCCAAACGGAATCACGGCGAAGGCCGACAGGGGGGCGACAAATACCGCGGCGGCGGCGATGTTCGAGTTTCTTCTCGCGGCGGCAGTCACTCTCGCTTCGATCGCGATGAGATCGAGGAGATGAGCCAGGGGGCCAATCAAACCAATGACTGCATGGCTCGAAAACGGTCCGCCCTGAAACGCTGGCTGGGCACTGCGGCCGACCAGCATCCGCACTCGGGCCGGGACCAGAACTCCCAGTAGCACGGTAGCGATCAGGATCACCTTGAACCCAATGCCCAACAGCATTCGAGCCCGCCCCCTTTCCGAGTGTTACGTGCTCGGCTTTGCTGAATCGATCTGGGCTTCGTCTTCGGATTCGGTTGCGTAGGAAACCGCCCCCCGAGCCCACGCATAGAACACACCCATCATCAGACACATACCAAAGCCGAGCATGACCATCAGACCCGTGAGACCGGCTTTGCGAATCGTGGCTCCCCACAAGTAGAAGTAGAAGGACCCTGCGTGGAGCATCAACCCAACGATTGCAATGAAGAAGTAACGCGCGGTCGAGCGGCCGACTGGGATACCGGGTTCCTCGCTTACGGGATCGAGGGCGGAACCGTCCAAGCCCGCTGCTCGGGCGCGCCTTTTGCGAAGGCCACTCGCAAGGGTGTAAAGAAAAAACACCGTGCCGAGCCCAACCGCCAACAGTCCAATCAGACCCAGGTATTCGACAAGCATGAGCACCCCCTTCACTCGATTCGCCGACCAGCGCGAGACTCGCCGGTGATGATGCACATTCAAATGCGCATGCCGCACCCCAACGCAGCGCAATTGCGCATTTGGCCTGGGGGGCGAAGAACTTTTTCGGGGACTTTCTTCGGAGCTTGTTTTCGCGTCTTCAGGATCTGCGTAGAAGTGGGGCCGGTTCGGGCGACGGACCGATCTCCCAATGCCAACTTTCCCGGACAAAAATACTTGGGCTGCGAGGTCAACGCAACACACTTGACCGTGTTCGAGCCCATCGATCGCACGATCTCCGCAGCCCGACAGCCACAGACTCAGCCCTCGCCTCCGCTACAATCGGGCAATGTCGATACCGGTAGGCGTGATCGGCGGCGGAAGCTTCGGCACCTGCCTCGCCATCCTCTGCGAAGGCTACGGCGACGTCACGCTTTGGACGCGCAGCCAGGCCACCGCAGATGCGATCAATCGTGACCACCGGAACCCTCACTATCTCAGCGACACCACCATTCCAGCGGGCGTTCGCGCGACCAGCGATCTGGCCGAAGCCGTCGCAAAAAAGGAACTGGTGATCTGTGCGGTGCCGAGTCACGCCGTACGCGAAGTCATGGGGCAAGCGGCCCCACACCTTGCACAGGGGGCGATTCTGCTTTCCGCCGTCAAGGGAATCGAGTTCGATACGGGCATGACGATGAACCAGGTTCTGCGCGACGTATTGCCCGCATCACATCACGCGCGAATCGCCTGTTTGTCGGGTCCGTCGTTTGCGGCGGAGATCGCCAATCACAAGCCCACGGTGGTCACCATTGCCTGTCAGGACGAGACGTACGCAATTTCCGTACAAGCGACTCTCTCTTGTCCCTGGTTTCGTTGCTACACGAGCACGGATGTCATGGGAGTCGAACTCGGTGGATCGCTCAAGAATGTAATTGCAATCGCGGTCGGGATGGGAGACGGGCAAAACCAGGGACACAACTCGAGAGCTGCGATCATGACCCGGGGACTCGCCGAAATCACCCGGCTGGGAATCCGATTGGGGGCAGACCCCACCACATTCCTCGGACTCTCGGGAATGGGTGATCTGATTCTGACCTGCACCGGGGATCTGTCACGCAATCGCCGGGTTGGACTCGCGCTCGGTCAGGGTCGTGGGCTCGACGAAATCCTGGAAGAGATGGGCGAAGTTGCAGAAGGCGTAAATACAACCCGCGCTGTTTGCAAACTCGCAGATCGGCTCAACGTGGACATGCCGATGGCCCAGCTGGTGCGCGAAGTATTGGATAGGGAACGGACGCCCCTGGAGGCGGGGAAGTCGTTGATGATGCGACAGCTCAAGAGTGAGTTTGGGTAGGGTGGCGGGGTCTTTTGGAGGCAAGTTGGGGGAGTGTTGTTGTGGGAGAATTGTGGTCTCTCTTTAGTGGGGACGAGGAAGTGAGGAACTGCCTTGGGTTCAGGGCGGCGGCGCACATTCGTGCTTGTGCAGGTCGGGTGCAAAAAACGTAAACGGCCCCGCAAGGGGCGTATTGTGTTGATATTTCGTACTTTTGCGTGCTTCAATGAACGTCCGTCCAGTTCCTCAACGCACCCAATCGTGCCCAAAACGAAGAGATTGATTCCATGATTATTCTGCTCGAAATCGCGTCCGTCGCCCTGCTCGCCATTCTTGTCTCGCGTTTTGCGCCCGACAATCTGCGAGGGCGCATCCTCAACGTTTTGAAAGCATGGGTCACCGTTCGCGCGTTCTGGTTGCTCCTGTCTCACCCCGTGAAACTCGAAGACGGGGAATACGTCATTGCATGGAAGTTGATTCAGCAAACTCTCCAGAACATAGACGCGGGAACCTTCTGGTTGTTCGTTTCGATGGCGACGGGAATCAAGTTCGTCGGGATTCTGGCGTCGATGCGTCGCTGGATCATCCTGTTGCGCGGGCAGGGAATTCAACTTCCCTTCAAGCACATCTTTGGTTCGTTCTTGATTGGACGCTTCATCGGAACCTTCTTGCCCAGCACCGCGGGTCTCGATGGCTACAAACTCTATGACGCTTCGCGCTTCAGTGGTCGCACGGTCGAGACCACCGCGGCAACGTTCCTCGAGAAGGTTTTGGGCGTCACGGGAATCTTTCTGACATACCTCGTCTCTCTTCCGTTTGGTGTCGAGATTCTCCGCGTTCACCTTGGCGACCAGACCTATACCTTTGCGGCGATCTCCGTTGCCCTGGTCGGGGGCATCATCGGCAGCCTGCTCACCATTCTATTTTTCCCGGGTCTCGTGCAGTGGGTGCTCGAAAACGTGCCGATCCCCGGCAAGCAGCGACTCGAAGGCATCGTACTGCGACTTTCCAACGCAGCCGCGGCCTACCGGAACCAGAAGATGCTGGTCATCCAGGCCCTGTTTCTGAGCTTTGTCGTCCACTTCACGACCGCAGCGATGTACTTCTTTACCGCACTCGCGATCGGCGTAGCCAGCGCAAATTTCTGGGAGGTGACGTTCGGCTCATCGATCCAGATCCTCGCCACGGTGCTCAGCCCCTTTACCATTGCGGGAGAAGGAATTCGCGAAGCCGCGCAGTATTTGTTGCTGAGCGAGCGGCTGGGTGCGGGAAACGCAATCGTTTCGGCAGCCCTCGGGTTCTGGGCGGCGGAAGCCCTCACGCTGATCGGCGGCGTTTTCTGGTGGATCCGCCCGAAGGACTACACCCCCAGTTCCTGCCTGGTAGACGGCCAACAAGTCGATTACGCAGAAGCCGCCAAAGCAGCGGGCTCGATCGAAACCGACGAGGAGAAGGCCAAGCACGACGCCGTGTCGGGCCATGCACTTCCCCCGATGGGCGCGCGGATCGCGCACTCGGCCGGGCTGGGTCTCGGCGGCGGCATCCTCGCGGGCATCTTGATCGGCCTGATCGAAACGGCCGTGATCGCCCAGGGTGGTTTCGGCGAAGAAGCCCAGGTTTTCTGGTACGGATTCCTCGCCTACTCGACGATCCTTGGTGGATTGGGAATGGTGGGCGGCGCCTTCCTCGGCGTGCTGCCCATGGATCGCGAAGACGCCCAGGGTTGGGTGCCCAGTCTCGCGATGATTGCGACCCTGGTTCCCTTTGGTCTGGCCATCACCGTCTTCAGATTGCGCCGAGATGTCTACCTCGAACAAATGCCACCGACACCCGTTCTCCTGGGAGTGCTGGCCGCGGGAGGCGCCATCGCGCTCTTCTTCTTCTTCATGGGACCGCGGTTGTTCCGGGGCAGTATCGGACGCCTGGCACAACCGTCCGGCGCATTCGGCGCCCTCGCAGTCGCGTTGGTCATGGGCTTTATCACCATGTTGGTCGCGGGCCCGAGCGGCAAGGCGGACACGCACCACGGAGGCATTCCCGCTGCGCTGGCGAATCAGCCCAACGTGATCCTGATCATGGTCGACACCCTGCGCGCAGATCATCTCTCCTGTTATGGCGGAAGTCTCGAAACCCCGAACATCTGCAGCCTGATGGAAGAAGGCGGCAGCCGGTTCCAAGGCTTCTCTGCTGCGTCCTGGACCAAGCCCGCAACGGCATCGCTGCTTACGTCGCTGCTGCCCTCGAGCCACAATGCCATGTCGAAGCCCTCTACTTTGTCTCCCGACGTCGAGTTGATCTCGGAGGTACTCAAGGAGCGCGGCTACACCACGGGCGGGATCGCGAGCAACATCAACCTGGCCGGAAGCTTTGGCTTCGATCAGGGGTACGACGAGTACATCTACCTCGGGCCCGACTATCTCGCAGGAGCTCGGGAATCTTCGTCCAAGCTGATCATCTATTCGATCGTTCGGGCCGTCTGGTTCAAGATCAACAAGGGCCTGCGCTTCGGTGATTTCTACCAGGACAGCAACGTGGTCAACGAGACCGCTTTCGACTGGCTCGAACGCCACGCAGCGGATCGCTTCTTTCTATTCCTTCATTATATGGACCCCCACGATCCCTACTTCGAACACGAAGCCGATGGGAGCTACACGGGAATCGCGATTGCGCGGGTTTCGAATCAGCACCCGGACGAGAGCCTGGCCAAGGAGATGCACCGGCTCTACAACGGCGAAATCGAATATCTCGACCGCAACGTGGGTCACCTGCTTGCCCAACTCAAGAAACTAGGCCTGTACGACAATTCGGTAATCGCACTGGTCGCCGATCACGGCGAAGAGTTCTACGAGCACGGTGGATGGTGGCACGGGCTCACGTTGTACGACGAGCAAATCCATGTTCCGCTGCTGATTAAGTGGGCCAAGGGTATGCCGGCGGCCCCCGCCAGCAGCTTGGCCGAGATGGCTCGAACGATCGACGTGGCGCCGACGCTGATTGCCGCGACGGGGACCCGGGTGCCGGATGCAATGCAGGGCATCGACCTGATGAGCGAAGGTTCTTCACGCTCCGCCAAGGATCTCGAGGTGTACTCCGAAGAGGACCACGAGGGCAATGTGATCTGGAGCCTGCGGACCAAGACGATGAAAATGATCCAGGCGAACCCGGGCAATCCGCGCGGTCTCGAAGAGACGGAACTCTATGACATGAGTTCCGATCCTCATGAGACAAAGAATCTCGCGAGCTCGGGCTTCGACTCGGAGATGACCACGCTGGCCTCTCATGCTGAGTTGCAATTGAAATATGCTCTAGGAGAAGCGGTCGAAGCTGGCGGTGATGTCGCAATGACCAAAGAGGATTGTTTGCAGCTGATGAATCTTGGTTATGTGCAGAGTTGTGATCATATTCAGTAGGTAGGTTTTGCGGGCACGCCAGAATCGGCGAGGGGTGGGCGCAGGTGAATGGCTTCCATGCTCAACCCCGCCAAGCGTTTTGCTTGGCGGGGTTGTTGATTTTGAGGTGTCCGAGTGACTCGTCGGCCGGGCGAAGGCGCGGCGCTCAACCTCCGGAGGTATCCGTCCTGGGGAATGGAGGAGCCGGCGTGTCGATTTCTGGCAGACGACGGGTACGCACAATCACCGAAGGCCTGCCGCTCGTGTCCGTGATCGGGTTGCGAAAATCCCAGACGGTCTCGCCCTCGGGCGTCACCTCGAATACGCGTCCCCACTTTGAGTTCGTGATGAGGGTATTGCCGTTGGGCAGGCGCTGGGAGGCACCACGGGTTCCCGTATACAGGCTTTCGCGATCGGCTGCGTGGTACTCCCATACGATCTCCCGACGCAGCGGGTCGACTTCGACGACCCGCGACCAATGCCGGTCGAGACCGTTGTCAAAGACGAGGATGTTTCCGCTGGGCAGAAGCGTGCCATCGTGGGGCCCGGAGATCTCCCCCTGCCCCCAAGCCCAGACGATTTTCTTTTCAGCCCAGTTGAAGATCGCGACGATGTCTTGATGGCGGAAAGTCACGAGAAGATTTGAGAGTGCGTAGATCGGATCGCGGCGGGCGAGCTCCTCCGATTGCATCCACTCGATGGCATTCGAGTGCAGGAAATCGACTTCCATGAAACCGTCTCGATCGGAAGGCCGGATCTTCTGGGGCGTGAAGACGGAGAGGTCGGAATGGAGCAGTTTCGTGAGCGATGCTTCCTCGAGCAGATTTCCTTCGGCGTCCAGCAGCGTAATGTAGTGGTTCCGAACGGGGATCTCCGGGTGGATCTCCTCGATGATCTCGTGACGATAGGTGAGTGTTGCAATCCGACCGTCCGGCAGCACGTCCATGTCGTGATGCACGGGGAGCTTGCGTTTCCAGGCGACCTCGCCGTTCCAACCCACGCGAAGCAGATGATATGACTCGAAGACCGATGCTTGATCGTCCAGATCTGCCGGTTCTCGATGAATAGCCAAAACATCGCCACTGGGGAGCAGGACCGTGTTTCCCCAGCGATAGCAGGGCTCATGGTGCCAACTGTGGACGACCTCGCCGTCTGGGCGCATCAACTGTGAAGAGCAGCCAAAGGCATTGGTGAAGTAGATCAGGCCCGCTTGCTCTTTGTCGGGTGACTGTTGCAAGACACCCAGGGTCGTCGCGCCATTGTGTTCCTCGACGACGCTCACGTAGCCAATCGCGCGAAGTTGATCGAGTTCTTCGCGACTCATCGTCTCGTCGGCCTGCGGCGCCTGCGGTTCTGTCCCGCCGTCCTCACAGGCTGCGGTCTGCAACAATGGCACAAGCAGTGTAACGACGAGCAAAAAGCGAGAGGGCAAACCCCTATTCCGCATAGCCCAGGGCCTTGAGATTCTCGAGCAACTCTTCGTTGATCATCACCGGGTCGATCAGCTCGAGGGGGTGTTCTTCAAGCAGGCGGGAAAGCTCGGCGTCGAGCTGACGGAACGCTTCGCTGCTCCAATCGGATACCCGCTCGTCTTGTCCGTGAGGTTTTGCCCGCTTGTAGAACTCCAGCTGGTCCTGGCCGGTTCGAATCAGCTTTCCGCCGCTGCCGACGATCCCAACGCGTTCGGTTGCAACCAAACTGGCTTCGACCGCGTGTCCCGCAACCGTCTTGATGACCGCGCGTCGGCTAGGCCGACCGGCGGCGAGCTTCGGGTGATAGAAGGGATATTGGATGAGGACGTATCGGTCGTCCCTTTGCGCTGCATCTTGCAGCGCAAGCCCGGAATAGGAACTCGGAACTTCGATACCCGCCGCCACGAGAACACTCGGAGCGACGTCGATGATGGACACCTGGGCATCGACGCGTTTTCCGGCCGGAAACATCGGTGGGTAATTCACGATCATGGGAATCCGAATGGCGCCGTCGTACAACGAATCCGAGTGCTCGAAGTAGACCCCGTTCTCGAAGGGCTCGCCGTGATCGGCCGTCAGTACCGTGATGGTGTTCGAGCGAAGACCGCGCTTTTCAAGACCGTCGAGCAGCTCGCCCAACAAGCGATCGACATTCTCGATTTCCGCTCGATACAAGGCTTTGGCGTATTCGAAGACCTCACTCGGAATGTCGCCGTCGTTCTCTCGAGCCACGTCGTATAGCTGCAACCAGTTGATGGACGGATAGCGCGCGAAGAGATCCGGATCGATTGCGCGCCCGGGCCCTTCCCCTGGCGCATAGGGCAGGTGGGGCTCGAAGAGGTGTACCCAGAGAAAGAAGGGTGCGCCGGGTTTCAGGCCGTCTGCCCACTTTAATGCGTCGTGAATCGTCTCTTCCGCGCGCCGCTCTCGCGGCTCCGTCGGATGACGGTACGCATCGAAGCCTTGCGCCGCACCCGAAGCCTTGTCGAGCAGGGCAACCGACACGAAGGCACCCGTCTGGTAGCCGTGAGATGAAAAGATCTCTGCCAAGGTCAGTGCAGTGTCGGGTAGCTGGATTCGGTTGTTGAGGACACCGTGCTCGCGCGGATAGCGGGACGTCATCATCGAAAAGTGCGACGGAAGCGTCAGCGGCATCGGTGCGGCGGCGTTTTCGAAGACGGTGCTCGACTTGGCGAGTTGGTCGATCCTGGGGGTTCGCGTGTGTTTGTCGCCATAGGCCCCTAGGTAGTCTGCCCGGAGCGTGTCCACAGTGATGATGACAACGTTGGGACCCTGCTTGGGGCCCTGCGGCGCTCCGCACGAGCAGAGCAGAAGCATGATGATTCCGATCGAAACGCACCGCATCTCGGTGAGACTAGTCTAACGACGACTCGTCTTCAATTCAGTTGTAGGTACGGTGGATGCCTGTCGGGTTTGGCGGCGCAGTCTGCGTGGTCGTGACGGGGGTTGCACTGTAAGCTGCACCCGTGACTGTGACCACGCAGCCCGAGTCCGATACCCAGGAGGAGCGCGGTTTCCGCCTCGCTGCGCTTTGGCCTGCCCCTGGCGGCCGTTGGAACTCTGCTGCTTCATTTCGGGAGCTTCAATCTCTTCAAAGCCCCGGTTACCACGGACATCCGCTACTTCCTCTACTTCGCCTGGCGAACGGCGGAGGGCGAGACGCCCCATCTCGACCTCTTCGACCCCAAGTCTCCGCTTGCGAGTTTGGTCGGCGCCGTGTTTTGGTCATCGGGCGAGGCGCTGGGAATCGACCCGATCATTGCTGTGCGGATTGGCTACGTAGGGTGGGCCGCTGCTTGTGGACTGCTCTGCTTCTATGCGTTTCGCGCGCTCGGAAAGGGGCACGCGGCGTGTGCTGCCCTACGAGTGGCTCTGGAGAGTTGCATCGGCTCTCCGATTGCCGGACTGTACCTGTCTGTCCTCAAAATAGATCCGCAGTGTCAGATCAGTTCATGAATCCGAGCGGCCTGAGTTTCCTACGCGGCTTCCTTCCACACGTATCTATGGTGAAGACCGCCGACACGTGGTAGCCCCACAACTTTCGCCCCGAAGACAGGGGTGGCTCTCTCACTTCAGGTTTGACATAAGCCGGGTAGATTCAACAGGTCAACGCAACATACTCGCCTCAAGCACTTGAAAGTTGGAGGAGGCGAAAATGGCTCGAACGGGGCGTCGTGGTTTTTCGGATTTTGAGCAAGCGGAGATTTGGCGAGGTTG
>JADFNE010000030.1 GCA_022563535.1 Myxococcales bacterium | reverse complement strand
AAGGAAGGGCCCGAGGCCAATTCCCAAAGCCCCGCAACCACAGCCCCCTCACTACCCCTAACGCGAAACCGGCAACCTCACCACAAACAAAGCCCCGCCCACATCCGGGCACTCCACTTCCAGACTTCCTTCATGGCTCTCAATAATCTGCCGCGAGATCGACAACCCCAGTCCCGTACCCTTCCCGGCTGTCTTGGTCGTAAAGAACGGATCGAAGATCTGCGAGATGACGTCCGCAGGAATCCCCGGGCCGTCGTCCTGGAATTCTATTCGCACTCCGTGCTCATCGTGACTAACGCGAATGTCGAGCTTTCCTGCCCGGTATTCGAATGCATCTGCCGCGTTCTTGATCAGGTTCAAGAATACTTGGTTGAGGGCGCCGGAGTCGGCCAGTATTAGTGGCAGGTCGTCCTGAACCTCTATGGTGACCTGGGCGTTTGCGTGGGACATGGCGGAATTCAACAAGTGCACGGTTGAGCGGATTCCTTTTTCGATGTCGACGTTGGGTACCTGACCGGTATTGCGACCGGGTGCTGCGAAGTCGCGCAGGTCGCTGACGAGGGCTTGCGTGCGCTCGAGTCCGCTGCGTACGATTCCCGAGAGTTCGCCAATCGTGCTCGCCAGATCGTGAAGCTTGGCCGAGTCAGCGATGTGGCGGAAGCGGTCCAGCCCGAAATCGTCCGGGGCACCTTCATCGGTGGAGAGATCTGCGGCGGCGGAGACGAGTTCTTGAACGCGTTCGAACTCGACGTCGAGGGCCCGGGCGGCGTTGAGGGCGAAATTTACCGGGTTGTTGACTTCGTGTGCGATGCCCGCGGCGAGTTCGCCCACCGCTGCCAGTCGCTCGGATTGGATGATCTGAACCTCGGCCTGCTTGAGGTCGTCGAGTGCCGTCTGCAGGGTTTCATTCTTCTGAGTGAGTTCTTTCTGAAGTCCCCGAACGCGCACGAGTGTGCGAACCCGAGCGATCAGTGCACGCGGGTGGAAGGGCTTGGTGATGTAATCGTCCGCGCCGAGTTCCAGGCCCTCGACCTGCATGTCGTGATCCGCCTTTGAGGTCACGAGCACCACCGGAATTGCGCTGAGATCGTCGCGCCGCTTGATTTCGCGACACAGTTCAAGGCCCGACATCTCCGGCATCATGACGTCGGTGAGGACGAGATCGGGCGCCGATTGCGAGATCTGTTCGAGGGCATCGAGACCGTTGCGTGCGGTGCGGACGCGAAATTCGCGACCGAGCAACGTCGCCAGCAACCGGCGCATGTCGGGGTTGTCCTCTGCGATCAAGATCTCGCCCAGCTTCGGTTGAGACGCGGCGTCGGTCTCAGCAGCCGTCTGCGGCTGCTGAGTGTCGTCCTCCCAGCGCTCGACATTGCCTTCGAGGCCTTCGAGGCCCTCGAGTTCGCTTGTGCCCCCCGGACTCGAGGCGGGTCGTTCGAGATTCAACTCTGCTTCTACGGCCTCGATCGAGTGACCAAGCCCCAGTGAGTCTTCAGCATCCGGAAGCAGTGCGGCGTCTTCAAGGGCCCCGGCATCTGCATCGCCAATGGGCAGGGAGAGGGTCATGGTGGTTCCAAGATCTGGACCCGCGCTCTTTGCCTCGATCCCGCCCCCGTGAAGCTGCGCGAGTTCGAGTGCCAGGGACAGGCCGATCCCGGTGCCCTGGTGAGCGCGTGTGGCGGAACCGTCTACCTGGGCGAAACGGTCAAAGACCGACTTCAGCTTGTCGGCCGGGATCCCCTGTCCACTGTCCTTGACGTGAATCAACACGCCATCCGGCGCGGCTTCTCCCGAAATGACGATCTGGCCACCGGACGGGGTGAATTTCAGCGCATTGCCTACCAGGTTCATCAAGATCTTCTCTACCGCCGCGGCGTCCGCGTTGATGTTCGCAAGCGTGTCGATGCCTTCGTGTCGGAGGCTGATGTGCTTTCGCTCGGCCATGCCGCGAGCAGCCGTCACGAGGTCGTCGACGAGTTCGTGCAGATCCATGGGTGCGCGGTAAATTTCGAAGAGCTTGCTCTCCAGTTTCGAAAGGTCGAGCAGGTTGGAGATCAACTTGTACAGTCTGCGACCGTTGGCGTGCATGGTTTCGATCGTTTCTGCCAGCAGGCCAGTGGTCTTGCCGAAGTCACCCGAGCGGATCGCGTCGATGGGAGCGAGGATCAGGGTGAGGGGCGTTCTCAGTTCGTGGTGCACGTTGGCACTGAAGCGGGACTTTGCCTGATCGAGTTCGGCGAGTTCGTCCCGCGCGCTTTGAATTTCTCGACGCTGCAAGAAGTCGGCGATGCGCATGCGTTCCAGCGCGGCGCAACTGGCGATGCACTCGATCGCGGCAGCCGTCGGAAAGAACATGTTCATGCCCCAGGACTCGAGGCAGAGCGGCGACCCGCTGAGCAACGGCAATGCGCCGAGTGCCACGAGCGAGACCGTCACCACTCGGGCGGCCTGGCCGGGGGACATGGGAAGGAGCACGGGCAAGCCCAAAAAGAGCAACATCAGGCCCGGCGCATAACCACTGTCCACGCCGCCCGCTCCCCCGATCACCGCGACAAGACCGAGCCCCGTGATATGGCAGGCGAGCATCGCGCGCACCGATCCATCTCTCGGGATCGGGCTGTGGTAGATCGCCACCATCAAGGCGTTCCAGACGATGCGAGTGATCAGCAGATCGCGAAACTGCTCCGGGAACACCCATAGGTCAAAGAGAATGAAGAGCGTATTGAGGCTGATCACGACCATGATGCCGCGACGCATCGCGTCGATCATGTGATCGCTGCGTGTTATTGCGCGGTATTCAAGATAGAGATCTTGATCGATCTCTCTGCGAAAGAACATTCGCTGCGCATCGACATCGCTCAATCGCGACTTGACCTTCCGACACGAGTACAGAGTTTAGCGAGATTTCCGATCAGCCAGGAGCAACAGGGGTGGCAGCAATGTGATGTCTGCAACGAGACACAAGAAGACGAGGCCCGAAGTAACGAGACCGAGGTTTCGGATCAATGTGAACTGCGAGAGGGCGAGCACTGCGAAACCCACAACGATGGCGGCCGTGGTAAAGACGAGCGCCGGAAGAACTTGTTCCAGACTGCGATCGAGAGCCACCAAGGGCTTCTCTCCTGCGTGTCGCCGGTCGGTGTAGCCCGTCATCAAATGGATGGTGTCGTCGACCGCGATCCCGAGCGCCAGGCTGCCCAGGCAAACCGTCGCGGCATCGAGGGGAATGCCCAGGAAACCCATCAAACCAAAGGTGATGACCAGCGGCACCGCATTGGGAAGTAGCGCGATCAAGGCGTTCTTGGGGACGCGCAGGATGTAGAGCAACACCGCGCCAATGGAAACCAACGCAAAGGCAAGTCCGGCCACTTGCCCGTAGGCGATCTGTTCCTCGGCACGACCAAATTCATACATCAACCCGGTTGTGTTCACCGTGAAGTCAGCGGGACCATTTTCAGCCCAGAACTCTGCGATCCGATCTCCGAGTGCAACCAGGCGATCCGACCCGTTGTCGTCCACCCGGAGCAGTATGTTTGCGCCAGTGCGGTCTTCGGTGATGACATCCCGCATGTAGTCGACACTCTCGAGCAACATCAGGTACTGCTCTGCCATCGCCTGACTTGTGGGCAGCCCCGCTGCGTCGTTCTCGCTGTAGACGCCGTGCACTTGTCGCAGGGGGTCGGTCACCGAGAGGCTCTTGCCAACCTCGGGCTGCGCTGCGAGCCAACTCGAAAGCGCATCAATGGCTTCGAGGGCTTCGGGATGGGTCACCGGGCGGTCGCCGATCGCGTTGACAACCACGTTTACAGGGGAGATGCCCGATAGCCGCTCGCGAAGAATCTCGTAATCGTCGCGAATCTCGGTTCCCGTCGGGAACCAGACAATGATGTCGGTCGAAATTCGCAGACCAAAGATTCCAACCGTGAGCGCGACGAGCACGACACCCCAGAGCGCGAGCGCGCGGGTCTGGTGTCGGTCGGCAAGCCTCAATATGGCGGGGCGCAGTCGAGCGCGGATCAACGCGCTGAAAACCGATTGATGGTTTGGAATCGGGCGCAAGCGCAACAGGGCGGGCGCCAGGTTGAGGGAAGCGACCGTCAGAGTCGCGACCCCGAGCGCACCAAAGAACGCCAACTGTTGAATGGCGGAAATGCGGACGGCGCCCATGGCCAGGAACCCGATCACGGTCGTAAGACCCGACAGGGCGACGGGCTTGGCCACCCGTTCGATCGACCGGCTGAGCGCGTCGGGTTCGGCAATTCCCTGTGCGGCGGTCAAGACATGCATCGAATACGCGCAACCGAGGGCGAGCAAGATCGACGGAAGCACCATTGTGGAAAGCGAAAGCGATACGCCCAACAAGCTCATCGCACCCACGGAGGCGATGCTGCCCGTGGCACCGATCGCAAGCGGTATCGACACCGGCCGCAGGTTCGCGAACGCAAACGCCACCACGATTGCGACGCAGAGCAAGGTGAGGGGGACGAAGATGAGTACTTCTTTGTAGGTGCGGCCATTTACCTCGGTGCGAAACAACGGCACGCCAGTTGCGCGAGCCGATCGCCCCTGGATGAGATGTTTGATTGAAGCGACGATCTGGGTGCGATCGCCCGCCACGTCGTCGTCGAGCATCACGTTGATCGCAAAGAGGCGCTCGTCCCTGGAAAAGAGGCTGTCCCGGGCGATGGGATCCCGGCGTAAATCGACGAGCAATTGTTCGAAAACCGCGGGGTCCGTTGGAACGCCGTCTTCGAGTGCGGCGCCGAGCAGCAGTTCGCCTTCAGCACCGGCGCGAATCATCGGCACGGTCGAGAGACTGTCGACGCGTCTCACGCCCGGAAGCTTCTCCATGATCCGGGTCAGATCACGCACCTCTTCGAGGGTCTCGCGTGCAAAGGGAGATGGGGCCTCGAGGGCCACCACGACAAACTCGTCTCCGCCGTAGTTGTCGAGGCTTTGCTGATAGACCTGCCAGGCGGGGTCAGACTGGTCGAGAAACGTCGAAGTCGAGGTGTCGAGATGCAGGCGCGTCAGGGTCATGGCCAGAAGCAGCGACCCGACGATCCAGAACCCCATCGTCAAGTGGGGATTTTCGACCCCGAATCGAACCATGCGACGAGGGAGTGCGAACAAGCCCGTGCGAACCGCGGCCATGCTGGCTACGCCCGACGAATGGCCGAGATCACGACCGCCTGAGGGGGATCGCCAAACGAAGGTTCCGACCGAACGTGTTCGAAGCCAGCGGCTGCGACCATGTCCGCCAATTCGTCAGCATCCCAGAAGCGAAACCGACCTTCTTCTTCCAGATCGAGCAACTTGGCCGCGTCACTCAAGAACCAGCGCTGGAGTTCGCCGAACTCGCTCATGCCGGTCTCGCCAAACAAGGCCTGCACCCGGTCCGGGGGGAGTTCCGCGATGCCATCGACATAGATCTTGGAAATATCCGCGTCTCGGCTCAAGCTCGACAGCACCAGGCGCCCTCCAGGACGCAGCACTCTCGCGACCTCGCGAACCAGGCCCTCGGCATCTTCGAGGTAACTGATCAGCAGGGAGAGCAGCGCGGCGTCGGCGATCTCGTCTCCCAGTGGAATATGAACTCCAGTCGAAATATCGAGATTGGCGGCCACCGAAGCGGTCGAGATCTGGTTTGTTGTCGTGGCAAGCTTCAGATGATCTTGCAAGCGGGTTCGACCGCGACGCAACGCCTCGGTGACGAAGTCTACTTCGGTAACCCGCAGGTTCATGTCGGCACCGCAGGATTCGACGAGTCGCAGTGGAAAATCTCCCGCACCCGATCCCAGGTCGAGCACGTGTTGAGATCGCTCGAGCCCGAGTCTTTCGAGCTGCAGAGACATCAACCGCCGATAGGCCGAAGTCGCGGTCATCAATTCGATTCCGAGATTGCGATCCCGCCCCAACAGATAGTCACGCCAGAAGGCCCGCAGGTCGACAGAAATTTTGGGTCGCCTCGAACGTTCTGCCTTTGAGTGCCCTTCTAGCGTCGCCAGATCCGGAAGCGCGGGCTCGAGCTCTCGACCCAGCAGCATGCTGGAAACCTCGCGGCTGGTCACTTGAAAAGTTTCGAGGGCCTGACGACTGCTCCGCAACTGATGACCGGTGGGGACTTCGATCAAGCGGCGCTCTCTGATGTCTCCGGCCGAAAGCAAGTTTCGCACTCGGTCGAGATCCATCCATGCGTCGTAGCGTCCATGCAACCAGGTGATGGGAATCTTGATTCTCTCCATGTCGCGCTTTGCATCTTCGAACAAGACCAGCCGGTGTTCGAAAGCATCACCACCGGTGAGGTCCATGTCCGCAGTCACGCCGACCAACTCATGGCGACCGAACTTCAACCCTTGTGCAAGTCCGTAGGCGTAGTCAACGCCGCCCGACACGGATCGCAACCCCGACTGAAGATCGACCATTCCAACCAGGGAAACCCAGCCCTTGAGTCGATCGCGGGTTTCCTGGGCAATCGCACGTCGCCCCTCTATCGCCCCCATGCTGATGGTGAGAAGAACCATCTCGCGGGTCCCAAAGCGTGAGTCGTGCTCAAGGAAATCGAGGCTCGCAGTGATGTCGTCAACTGCTTGGGAAAAACGAAAGCCCAGGTATTCGTCACCCGGGTTCGAGTAGCGGGGATCGATGTACGATTCACCGCGCCGGTTCGTGCCATCGAAGCGCAGCACGACCAGCGGCTGGCCCGCCTTTTCGAACATGCGAATCAGGGTTGCGGCCAGGGGCAGCATGGTCTCCTTGGTTCGCCCCCACGCGGGGGGAATCACGACCGCCGGAGCACCCCGACAGTCCCCCGTATGGTTGATGATCGCGCGAATGCGCTGACCTCGATTGTTCAGATACTCGACGACGTCGATGTCTGGATGCGGCAGCGGACGCCGCAGTCGGTTCACGACCCGGGCCGAGCCTCCCTTGGCCATTGCTCCGGCAAAAGAGATCCGGCGCCAGGCCGAAGCCCCGGCACCGCCGCCGAGCAAAGAGCGATGGCGTTCGACGTCGATCAATTTTCCGGTCGGGACCCGGCTGATCGACATGCCCAACTGAACCCAGCCCTTTTTCAAAGTATCGCCGCGGGTGTGTTTGAGGTCGCCGTAGACCGACTCACCCTTGCGATCCCCGTCCAGGAACTTCAACGCCAACGGGAAGCGGAGTTCCCGCGCGTGTTTTTTGGGCACCGCGAGGGACAAGCCCTGATACGAGACGTCCCGCAGTGCAGCGGTCCGGGTCATGCCGCTTCCGTCGTGGAACTCGACGTGGTTGGACGAAGCGTTGTTGGACGACGCGTTGCGGTCCGTGACCGATTCGCGAAACAGATCGCGGCGCTCGGCCTCGTAGATCGCCTTGGGATAACTGATCTCGATGATGTCCGGTTCGCGTGAAGCCCGGGGCGAGGCCACGAGGAAATAGCCCACACCCTTGAACTCGAATTCGAAGTAGATCTGCTCGTGGGGGTGAAACGTGATGTTCTCGACCCGCAGGTCGACGGTGCTATCGCCAAGTGCGTCAACCCGGGCGATGCGATACTGGCTTTTGCGGTCCACGCCATTGCCCAACTCGACCTCTGCCAGCCGCAGCGCTTCCAAGAACTCCCGCACTTTGCCCGGGTCTTCGATGATCGCTCGGTGGAGGCTCTTGAGACTCCGACCCGAAAGCGGCTGCAACCGGGACTGCACATTCAGCATGATTCAGCTCCTGCGTGGTGTTTTCAACTCAGGCGCACCCTGTCAGATACCCTCAGTCGTCGCCTAGCAAAAAATGAAATTCATTTGAATTCGGGAATCAAACCTGCCCGCGGCCCTTCGCCTGGACTCGGCGACCCGCCCGTCTTCACGCCCGGGATTCGCGACTTCCAGTCACAAATCCGGCCCAGCATGATGCCGCAACTTTGAGCTTTAAGCAGCGAGAATAGAATGGTATTTCAAATTAATTCGTATCGGGTATTTTCACCACAGACAAAACGATTCACCCCGAATTCCCCCGCTCCTCTCGGACTGGTCGCCGAGTCGAGCAGACACTTGAAAAGTCGTGGAATTCCACCGGGCTAGCGCGAAGTAGCCCAAGTTGAAATTACAATGCGACCACAGTCGCATTGTGTTTTCAAGCTGCGATTCGGGTCAGGCGGTGGGGTATTGGCCCTCAGATTAGAGAAGGTGCGAATTCACGCCAATTCCGCCATCGCACACGATGCAGGTCCCGGTGATGAACGACGCCCGATCCGACGCGAGCCAGATGACCGGCTCCGCGACCTCTTCGGGCTGACCAATGCGGCGCATCGCGTGCTGCTTGATCGTCTGTTCCTTGTGCTCTGGAAACCTTTCGAAGTACCGCGCAAGCCCCGGCGTTTCGAAGCCACCTGGCGCAACCGAATTGATGCGGATTCCTCGAGCCGCGTACTCTGCCGCGCCCGTCCGGGTCAGCGCGTCGACCCCGCCCTTGGCGGCGACGTAGGCCGCGAGCATCGCCTCGCCCTTGAAGACGCTCGCCGAAATAATGTTGATGATCGAGCCGCTCCCCGCCTCGAGCATGGCCGGTATCTCGTACTTCATGCAGTAGAAGACGCCGTTGAGAACTACGTCCATGGTCGCGTCCCAGGCCTTTGGGTCGGTTTGGTGCAGCGAGTCAAAACCACCCGTTCCCCCGACCGCATTGTTCGAGGCCCAGTCGAGCCGTCCAAACTCGGAAACGGTTTTGGCCACCATGGCCTCGACCTGTTCTGGCTGTGTCACGTCAGCATGCACGAAGATGGCGTCTCCGCCCTGTTCTTCGATCTGGGCCACTACCTCGCGACCTGCCGAATCGTCGATGTCCACGACCGCGACCCTCGAACCCTCGCGCGCCGCGAGAATCGAGGTCGCGCGGCCGAGTCCCGAACTCGCTCCGGTAACGAGCCCCACCTTTTTGTCCAAGAGTCCCATGCTCGTTGCTCCTCGAGATGCCGTACCTCTGTGCATCGTGCAGCGTTCTTCAGCGTCCGTCAGCACCGGCACCAGCATAGAAGAGCCCCGGCGGCCCAGCGATGGAGACGTTCATGTGGGGGATTGCATGAGGCCCCGAGACCTCGCAAGCTTGAAGTCCGGAGGGTTCGCTTGGCGCTCCTACTCGAAAAACGTTTTGCGCCGTTCTTTTGGACCCAGTTCCTCGGGGCCTTCACGGACAATACCTTCAAGCAGGCCCTGATCTTGATGATCACCTTTCGGGCGACCATGTCCGAAGCCGAAACCGGCACCCTGATCGCCATTGCGTCGGGATTGTTCGTCCTGCCGTTTTTCCTGTTCTCTCCGCTGGCGGGACAGCTCGCAGACAAATTCGAGAAAGCCACCATCATGCGCCGAGTCAAGATTCTCGAACTCGCGATCATGGTGCTGGCGGCGATCGGCTTCATCATGGCGAACGCCGGGGTGCCCTGGGCAGATACTTACCTGATCGCGATCTTGTTTTTGATGGGGACTCAATCGACATTCTTCGGGCCGGTGAAGTACAGCATTATCCCGCAACATCTTCGCGATGAGGAACTGATGGAGGGCACGGCGTTCGTCGAGAGCGGGACCTTTGTCGCGATCCTCACCGGCACTATCGTTGGCGGCGTTCTGATCATGCAGAGCGAGTACCTGGTGGCCGCGTGTCTGGTGCTCTTGTCGGCGGCGGGCTGGATCTCGAGCCGCATGATTCCGTCGGCGACACCGTCGAACCCCGACCTCGTGATCCGCTGGAATTGGCTCTCGGAGTACGGAAACCTCTACCGAATATCAAGCCAGAAGGCGTCTGTGCTTCTCTCGATCGTCGGGATCTCATGGTTCTGGTTTCTGGGCGCCATGGTGATGGCCCAACTTCCCAACTATGTGAAGTTGTTCGTGCACGGTGACGAATCCATATACATCCTTTTCTTGTCTCTCTTCACCCTGAGCATTGCGGCCGGTTCGGTGCTCACGAATCTGCTCTCGGACGACAGGATCGAGTTGGGCATGGTGCCCTTTGGCGCCATCGGCCTCACGATCTTTCCCCTCGACATCGGGTTGCTCGACTACGCACAGGTTTCGAGGGAAACGCTGACCATGGCTGGACTGCTCGCCAATCAAGCAGATCCACTGATTTATCGGATCATGTTTGATGTATGCGGGATGGGGGTGGCGGGAAGTTTCTTCATCGTTCCCCTCTACGCCCTGCTTCAGCACCGGACAGCCCCAGAAACTCGGTCCCAGGTGATTGCCGCCAACAACATCGCGGGGGCGATCTTCATGGTGGTATCCGCGATCGTCGTCTCGGCTCTCTACGCCGTCGGTCTCGACACTGCGGAACTGTTCCTGGTGCTCGCGGGGCTCAATACGGCGACGGGAATCGCCCTCTTCATCGCGCACTCTGAATTCTTGCTGCGCTTATTCTCCTGGTTGTGCGGCCTCATCCGATATCGCATCCGCTATCTGGGGTGTTCGAATGTTCCGCGCGAGGGTGCATGTCTGCTGTACTCGAATCGGATGAGTTGGCTCGATTGGCCGATCATCACGACGGCATGCGATCGACCGGTGCGATTCGTGCTCGAAACGACAAAAGTGAGCGGCCCATTGGTTTGGATACTCGTCCACTGGTTCGATGCGATTCCGGTTCGCAAAGGCGAACTCGATGGCGATCTCGAAAGCGATGAAGAGCTTGTCGAAGAGGCGCTGCGAGAAATTGATCGCGCGCTTTCGAACGGACAAATCGTATGTCTGTTCGGCGCGATCAACGCAAGCAACGCAGAGAGGCCGGACACCCACGGTCCTCTGGCAGCTCGTCTCGAACCGATTCTGGCCCACAGATCGGTTGCGGGCATCGCCATTGCACTGCGGGGAATCGGTCGGAACGGCGAAGCATCGGCCCCGGGCGGATCCGCGGGACCCTCGCTTCGCAAAACTGTCGTGGTGACGATCGGCGAAGTCCACCCCGAAGTCGTTTCCTCGACAGACCTCGCCGCTGCAACCCAGCAACTCCTGGCGAATGCCTGACGATTCTTTTCCGATTGCGGCGGGTCAGTTTTTTCCGGATCAATCCTGAGCTGGATAGATCTTGGCGGGCGCGAGCAACCGTTTGCAGTTCGTACACTCGAAAATGTCTTCGAGTCGCTTGACCTCACTCACGCGAATCCTCGGAAGCACCATCTTGCAGTGAGGACACGAGTCGCCGTTCAAGACCACGATCGCCGGCCGCTTTTTCTTTCGGGTCGCCTGGTAGCGCTTCATGATCCCGGCTTCGATGCCAGCGCATTCTCCTTCGCGTAACGCGGTGACCTTCGAGCGCTCCGCTTCGACGCTCTCGCGCCGCGTGTCGATCTCAACGAGCTTGTCGGGACTGGCTTCTTCGAGATCCAGCAATTGCCCCTGGGCAGCCTTGAGCGCCTGCTTGGCCCGGTCGATCGATTCCATGTGTTCGAGGGCAAGGGTTTCAAACTCGGTCTTGGCGGTTTCAGCGGCGTCAATCTCGTGTTGCAACGCGGTATAGGCCTGGTTCGAACTCACCTGGGCGGTTTGATGGTTCAGCTTCAGGATCAGCTCTTCTTGAACGCGCATCTGACTCTCGAGCCTGCGCTCTTCCAATTCTTCGGTCTCGAGCACACTACGCTCACTGGCGACCTGCTGCTCGGCCTGTGCAATATCGCTGGCGACCCGCGCAATTTCGGCTGGAAACTTCGCCAATTTTTCATCGAGGAGATCGATCTCCCCATCGAACTTTTCGGTCTCGATCAACTGACGCAGAATTTCTTGCAAGCTCGATCTCCCAAAGTCAGGCGTGAGCTTAACCCGAATGATTCGGAAAAGTCCCACCGCGGGGGCAGATCAGCGCCAAGAGAATTCACGAATTCCTTGCTTTGCGAGAATGCGCAGGTGATATTCAGGGCTCACCCGAACCGCGGGTATCGAGAGGGGCAGCCGATGCGGCGAATGTATTTTGGCACGACCCCCACTGGGGTTCCGATCCATGTCTTTCGTCTCGAGAGCAGCGCTGGGGTTTCGGTAAGCGTCATGGAACTGGGCGCCGCAGTCGTCTCGATTGAAACACCCGATCGCAAAGGCAGAGCTGGACCCATCGTCCCGGGGTTCGACAATCTCGCCCCCTACCTCGAAGCTACCCATCCCCAGAGCATTACCCTGGGCCGTTACGCCGGACGCGTCGGAGACAGACCGCCTCGGGCGCAGCTCGAACTGCGCGTGCTGGATGGACCCGGGGCTCCGCACAAACTGCACAGAAACGCGGCGGGTTTGAATTGCCCGGTGTGGTGGGGCGAAGCGCTGAGCGAGGGTGTGCGCTTCCATTACAGCAGTCCGGAGGGTGAAGACGGATACCCCGGCAAGCTCGAATGCAGCGTCGAGTATCGGCTCGATCAGGCCGGCAGCCTTCGGGTAACGCATCGGGCCACCACCGATGCGCGGACCGTCGTCGATCTCGCGAGCCAGATCTACTTCAATCTGCGCGATGGTGGCCGCAGCTCGGTTCTCGGCCACGAACTCTCGATTGCCGCAGACGAGATTGTCGAGGTCGATCGAGAGGGAATTCCAACGGGCCATTTCCTGCCGGTCGCAGGGAGCTCGATGGACTTCCGGTCGGCGAGAGAAGTTGGAGCGGAGAATCGGGCATCGAACCGCCCGCGCGGTGACTACGATGATTGCTACGTGTTGCGCCGACCCAGCTCGAGCATGCGCGCGGTCGCTCGGCTCAGGGACCCCGGATCTGGACGCAACGTCGAACTTGCGACCACTCAGCCCGGCATTCGCTTCGAGACCAGCGCGGCGCCAGGATCGGAAGAGCGCAAACTCAGTCTTTGTCTATGTCCCCAGAATTTTCCGAACGCGGCGAATCATCGCCACTTTCCCAGTCCAGAGCTCGCCCCCGGAAGCTTCTATGACCAGACCACGGTCTATCGTTTTTGGAACGAGCACTGAGTTCAGGCGCGCGAACAGCCGGCTGGCTAAGTTCTAGACCGAGCGGTTCCGTAAACAATGATTCTGTAAACGACAATTCGAAAACAACGATGCACACGGCATCTCGCCCAGGGGTTTCTATTTCCATGAATGTGCTGCTTCGAATGGCTCTCGCGATCGCGGTCATCGCCCTTTTCGCATGCTCGGAGTCCGAGAAGGCGCCTGTTGGCAAGCCTGCTTCGCAACCCTCTGAACAACCCCCTGGGCAGACCCCTGAGCAGACCCCGACCACGCCTCCTACAGCTGGCGATCCCGAGACACCAGCGGAACCAGCACCCGACGATCCCGCAGCCCTCAGGAGCCGAGGCCAGGCGGTCTACTCGGCCAATTGCATCGCCTGCCACAATCCCGATCCATCGATGGACGGGGGGATCGGGCCCGCGATCGCGGGATCGTCCCTCGCACTCATCGAAGCGAGAGTCATGCGCAACGAGTACCCCGAAGGATACACGCCAAAGCGTGACACCCGCGCGATGATCGCCCTTCCGTATCTGGAAAACGATCTCGCTGCGATCGTGACCTTCCTGGCGAGGTGAAGGAGACTCGACGTGAGTACAGCCTTGACCCACATCGCATTGCACGTGAACGATTTCGAAGCCTGCATCTCGTTCTATGAGCGCTACTGCGGGATGTCAGTTTGCCATCAACGAGGGGACGACCACTCGCGCGTCGTCTGGCTCAGCGAACCGGGCAAGGAGCGCGAGTTCATCATCGTGGTGATCGATGGAGGCAAGAGCTCACCCCAGGCGGCCGAAGATTTCGGTCATCTGGGATTCGCGGTGGAAAGCTGCGAACGCGTCGATGAACTGGCTTCCCATGCAAAGTCCGAGGGCCGCCTAGTCTGGCCGCCATACAGAGAGCCCTACCCGGTCGGGTACTACTGCGGTATTCGTGACCCAGATGGAAACATCGTCGAGTTTAGTTATGGGCAGCCGCTAGGACCGGGTGCTGAAGAGTGATACGGGTTCTAAAACTCGGCGAGACGACACACCCAGTGCGATGACGGTGAAGACCACAACATTGAGGAACTGGCAGCAATGGCGCGAGAACTCGTTCTCTGGGACGGTGACTGCGGATTTTGAGGTCGCCTAGTCGCCTGGATCAGGCGGCATGACCACGGCGAGCGCTTCGATCCGCAGCCCTTTCAGGCAGTAGCCAATCCCCCGATGACCCCGGAACTCGCCGCGGCCTGCGAGCGTGAAGTGCATGTCCTGTGCGCTGACGGTCGGGTGCTGCGCGCTGGACGGGCGTCTCTCTACGTCCTCTCCGGACTGGGTTGGCGGCGCACTTCTGTGTTTTTTTCGCTACAGCCAATGATTTGGTTTGTCGAGCTCGGGTATCGAATTGTCGCGTCGAATCGGGCTTTCTTCGATCGGCTGCTCTTTCATCGATAAAAACGTTGCGTTTTAGGCCCGTTTGTATGGATCAGATTTCCATTCAAGGAAAACAATTTCCTCCATTAAGAACACACTTTCCGACAAAGAGAAAGCGCGTTCTTAAATCCGTCAATCGCCTTCCAAGCTCCAAGGCTGTCTGGTTTCAAGTTGGCACGCAGATTGCTCTACCTGGAATCAACTCTAACCAGACAAACCAGATTGGAGAGTTTAAGGAGGTAAAAGGCAAAGTCGTTCGGAATAGCACCGCTTCAACGACAATCTGAATTTGCAGCAGAAGCTCACGCGAAGGTAGCAATGGACTCGGATCCCGCTGATTACACAAGATTCGAAGAGCAATTGAAGCCCAAGTTGATACTGAACCGACGCGGGTGGACAGACCCGCAAGGCGTTGAGAAGCGCGGTGCAACGAGGTCGGACGACCGCGAGTGTGCAAGCCTGGAGGGGGCGATTTGGGGTATTTGTTGCTGACGATGAGCAGAACATTGGGTGTCAACATGACTCAATGGCAGACCCGCCGAGGAAGATGTAGACGCCCTACTGATCGCCCTCTCCCCTCTTTTTCAATCTCTAGGGAACGCTGTTACAGGGGGCAGCGTTCGATAGACGTTCGATAGGGACGAAGCAAGAACGGACGTTGGCGTGCGCGGGTACCGGGCCATTCAGATCAACAGGGCAGCTACGGGAACTACGGCTACAACGTCAGCAAGATCAGCTTCAACTGTGACAACGGCGACATTCGAATCAGCGCCAATCAACACGCCCGCATCCCGCGCACTGGTGCAACTTTCGGTGTAATGACCTATGGGCTTGAGTGATTTCCGGTCTGCGGCTGCAGTAAAATCGAACAAAATCTAGGGAATCAATCCCTCAAATAATTGGGTGTTTTAGCGGTCGTGAGATTGGCAACGAGGTCCTCCCAGCGTCCTCCCAGCCATGGCTCGCCGTAGCCACAGCCCCACCCTTCAATTCCCACATCGTCTACAGTGTGCCGCGCCCGAGCGGTGCACCGGGGCAACGGACCGGGGCGCGTACGGAGACGAACCCATGAATCGACGACATTCCCCCCAGACAATCTTGATCATCGCGGCTGCAAGCATCGCCAGCGCCTGGATCGCCTCGACGGCCAGGGCTTCCGACATGATCGCTGGCAGCGAGTCCGAGGGACTCGTGTTCGTCGTGTCGAACGAAACCGGAATGGAAATCTGGCGGGCGCGGCTGGCGGACAAAGCGCTGCAGCGAGTTAGCGCGACTCGAGATCAGGAGGAGCGCTGGCCGGCCTGGTCCGGGAATGCAAAGCGTATCGCGTTCATCGCCCGCAACACCGTCGGCACCATGAAGTCGATCATCAAAACTCTCGACATCGAGACCGGCAAAGAGAGTGGCATTGGACCAACTCCCGACTTCGTTCAACGCACCCACGTCTGGGCACCCGACGGCAAGTCGATCGCCCACACGTTCCGAATTCCTTCCTCCGATGAGAAGTTCATTACAGACTCGGGCACCGTGATCGTGAATCTCGAGCGAGCGACCCGGGTCGTCATCGCCAAGGTCGAGTCGATCCAGCATCGTATGCAATACCTCGCATACTCGAGCGACGGCGCCAAGATCGTGGCGCACGGCACAGAGTACGGCAAACCGCGCAATGACAAGCTCTGGATATTGGGCCCGGGTCAGCCTCCCCAACCCATCAGGCGAATTCCTCACGGTACCTACGAAAAGCCAAGGTTTACGCGAGACAACCAGAGGGTGGTGTTCACCGTTCGCGTCAACGAATCGCGTCCGCGCGATGTCATGGTGATTGGCCTCGGAGAAAGATCGGGAGCCAGTCGTTTGGCGAGCCATCCCCGATCAGACGATTTCTCGGCGGCGCCATCTCCGGTTCGGGACGAGATTGCGTTCGTATCCGATCGCGATGGATCGCCCGACCTGTTTCTCGCCGATCTCGTCGGTAGAACACCGCCAGTGAATCTCACCAAGAATTCGACGGACGCGGATCTCGATCCAGTCTGGTCGCCCGATGGAGAGCGCATCGCATACATCGTCGTGCCCAAAGACGATTATCTGGCGGAAAAGAAAAATCACGCCGCGATCAAGATCCGCGTGATTGACCGCCAGGGAAGGCTTCTATTCGAAACCAGCGGAGTCATGCCGAATTGGATGCCAGCATGGTCGGGCGATCAGCCGGTAGCGGCCTTTTTGGAAAAGAACGTCGGCACGACTGCTACAAAACCAACAACTAGAACAACTACAACAACTACGCAGTCAGCAGATTGACCTCTCCGTCTCCCGGGATCAACTCGACCGGGCGTCCGACCCATTCTTCTTGTTGCATGCTCGCCATGATGTCCAAATCCGAAACATTTGCGTAACAGCGCGCCCCGTCCGGCAGGTCACAAACCGCGACACCATGGCTCGGACCCTCTCGATCGTGAACAACACAGTAGGCCACGACGTTGGCCGCTCCGGTTGCCCGGTTTTCAATCACGCGAACCTTTGCCTGGTTGACCCGGGCCTGGACGGCGTCTTCATCGGGTAACTCCAAGGGGCCGGGGGTCCCCGAATAGATGCCGAACACGTGGTTCTGCATATGCATCCCCACCCCGCTCACCAGGCCATACTCGGCCGGTTTTTCGCGCAACTTCTCGACCATCGAGACGATCGAATGCGTCGTGTAACCGTTCCCCGCGCCCCCGAAGTACGGCAAGCCACCGGTCACCGTCAACGGACGCGTGTCCTGCTCGGAGATTTCCAGGGCATCGAGGGCAAAATTTACCGAACTCGCAAAGCAACTGTAGAGATCCAGGTGTGCGACGTCGTCCACCGCGATCCCCGCACATCGAAGCGCTTCCGCCGAGGCCTCCGCCATCGAATGGGAGCGCCACATCTCGTCGCGTTGTGCCACGTAGGCGGGATCTTGCGCCGCACAAAAGCCTCGCAGCGCAACCCGACGATCGACTGGAATTCCCAACGCGTCCGCCTTGCCATAACTGGTGACTAGAATCGCACCGCCCATGTCGACGTCCATGATCGAAGCCATGTTCTTCGTGTAGGGATACGAAACCATCCGGTTCTGCGGCGAAACCTCGATCAGTTCCCGGGCGGACTGCACGATCGGAAACCAGGCATTGGGATTGTTCGACGCAATGCCCGTCAAGCGTGCAAGCACTTCGCCGTCGCGCTGGCGGTTTTCGTCCGGACTCAGCCCCAGATGCGCTCGCCGCGCTACGTCGAAGATCGCATAACTCACATAGGGCTTAAAAACATGATGCGCCAATTCCGCGGGATGGATGGGATCATTGAAGGGCAGGGGTCGCTCTTCGCTGAGACGATGGCTCCAATCGGGCTCGTGTCCGCGCTGCTTCAGGCGCCTCTTTGTCGCGAGCGCTTCACCGCTGGTGATGAGGGCCATCTCGCTGTGGCCGGCAAGGATGTTCCGGGCTGCAGTATTGACGAACTGTTGCGAAGTCGTGCCGCTGATCCCCGAATAGAAGCGCAAGCCATCTTTGAGACCCAGCTGCGCGGCCAGTCGAGCTGGCGCATCGTCGTATTGCCAACTCATTGGGTAGACGACGTGAAGCGAATCCACCGAACTCAATATGTCATGGCCACCGCTGTCTTCGGCGGCTTGCTTGGCCATGGCCGCCCAGATTTGCAACGGCTCGGGGGCGTCTCGATCGACATCGCGATAGGTCGTTTGCGCGACGCCGACGATGCAGGGAGTTCTTGGATCCATCAGAGCGCCCGCCACTTCGGTTCGACTTGGATCGACATCGAAATCGCATCTCCTTGTGGCGCGGAGAGTAGAACCACGGCGATTCCGCTGCCAACGCGAGTCCAGGCATGTGGGCGTGCGGAGCGGAAGCTCAGTAGAAGCTGGCGGCGCTTCGGCGATCGAACCAGGAGCGCGCCCTTGACCACGATGCGTCGAGTTGTTGCACGACCGGTGAAACGTATTGGCCGTCGCGGCGGCTGGCTGCTGCCAGCGCCGCCCCTCCCAACCGCACGATGCGGAGATCGCCGAGCGGCGTGCCGGTCCCACAATTGACCGTCAAGGCGACCGAAAGCTCGCGAACCGGATCTGCCCAGGCTCCCGAGCCGCCGAAACCAAAGTGTCCAAACGCCCGCTTGGGAAAGCCATGGGTTGTCGGCACGCCGTGATATCCCAGGCTCCAGCCCATGTTGATCGGCAGCACCGAACGTCCCTCCGCCTCGGGCTGCGGTTCGATTGCCCGGGCCAGCGTGTCACGCGAGAGCAGTCGCACGCCGTCGATCTCTCCGCCCTGAGACAACGCGGCGTACATCTTTGCCAGGGATCGAGCCGTAAACAGGCCATTGCCCGCCGGGATCGTTGCTTTCAGTGATTCGGCGTCGTTGAAGGAAAAATCGGAAATTCCCTTGGGCGCGAAAGCGTCTATGGCACTCGCAAAATCGAGATCGATCCCAACCATCCCGAATCCGTAGCTCATCAAGGATGTGGCCGTTTCTCCGGCTTCCGACAGCCAGGTCGGGATGGCGTCATGGGGGAATCCTTGAAGCACTCGGCTCGGCCGGGACCAGATCAGTTCGGCCACGCGATGCAGCTCGGTTTCGGGCGCCCCCACGTACATTCCGTCAAGGCCCAACGGCCGCACGATCTCCTGCTGGACAAGCTCTGAAAAGCAACTGCCCGTGACGCGCTGCAGAAGCTCACCGACCAGGAATCCAAAAGTCAGACCGTGGTAGCCGGTTCTTTCGCCGGGTACATGAATTGGTTCCGCGCGTTCGAGAGCGTTGACCATGTAGCCCCAGTCGCGCATGCGTGATGCGTCGTCGATCATCTGCCTGATGTGATAGAGGCCAGCCTGGTGAGTGAGAATCTGGCGAACGGTGATCTCTGCTTTGCCATTTTGGGCAAATTCTGGCCAGTAGTCGGCAACCTTGGCGTCGTAGTCGATCAGTCCCCGATCACTCATCATGTGAATCAGCGTGGACGTCACACCCTTCGTCGTCGAGAAACTGCACGCCATCGTGTCGCGCTGCCAGGGAGTTTTTTCGCGATCGAGATAGCCACCCCAGAGGTCCACGACGCATTTGCCATGGTGGTAGACACAGAGGGCGGCGCCGCCCGTCTGTCGCTCCAGAATACGTTCGAGGATGGTCGCCAGTTTCTGAAAGTCTGGATGGAGCGTGCCATCCAAATGAACCTTTCGGAGCTCGCGCCCCATCACGTCACCTCCGTCTGATCCTCACAATCGTCATCACCAGCGAGTTTCTAGAGGGGGGCGGTGTAAAAATCATAGCGTTGCGGCGGGCACACACACGGGATTATTGAAATAAGATGACGAGAACCACCAAAATTGATGCAACCAACTTCGCTGAAAGGTGAGAAGACGTATTTCCCCCAGAGGGATGCCTGCGACTCGAATGGAGGTCGGCAAATTAGCGCCGAAATTTTGGCACCAACGCTTCAGAAACTTCAACCTGTGGCTCACCCGGCATGCCCCATTCGATCAAACCGGCTTCGAACGGGGTCAGCAATGGAAGCTGTTGAGCGACGCGTCCGAGCGCGACGTTTCTCGCCCCGACCTCCATGCGGCCCGCGGTCAAGCGAGACACTTCGGCGAAAGCGATCGCGAGCTGTTGCACGACGCGTGCATTCGCCTCTTTGGGAAACTTGCGGACGAGTTCCGCAGCGGCTCGATTGGCCTCTTCGGGTCGATCGAGTTTCATGGCGCTGTACACCTGCCTGCGCAGCGATGAATCTGAAACTCGCTTCAGCTGCGCGAGTTCACGCTCCACTCCACCTGCTGCCGAATACGAACCACCCAGGGTATAGACCCAGGCGAGCGCTTCGAGGGCAGCCGCCCGTTCCACCGGGTCAGCGCTCGTGCGCAACGTGATCCTCTGGGCCTGGCCAGGGGTCAATAAATCGTTGGCCAGCGCCCAATCGATGTTGGAAGCAACCGTGGCCGCAACATCGATGCCGTGATGGCGGTCGAACGCGATACCGCGAGCTGCGTAGTAGCGCTCGATCTTTGCAAAATTTTCGTCGTTGCGAGAATGATCGCGAAGGTAGATCGCGTGATTGAGGGACCGGGACACCGGAACCCAATTGGGCATGCCCTCGAGATGAGCGGTCGTGCTCGGTCCCGCGCGGGTCACAAGCCCGACCGGCATTCCAACGCCAAAGAAGAAGTCGATTTCCCGGCTGTCCAGGGTATCGAGATAACTGAAGCGGCCTCCCAACTCCCGCATCCGAGTGATGCGAGTGTATTCAGTGACGACTTCAGGAGGGTAGTGCTCGGTCCGACTGTCTATGTAGGTCGAGAGTTTCGGTGACAACCAATACCCGAGAAATCCGCCCATCCCATAGCTGTTGAACAACCGTCCCTCGACTTCGGCGTCGCGAAGAAATTGGACACCGGCGACGTGGAATTTCCGCGAGAGATAGGGCGTCGAAAAATACTCAGCAACGCTATCGGGCAATCTGTCGGCGGTCGTCTGATAGCCCCCGACCCTGTAAAACTGGATTCCCAAACCGAGCGTCGCAAGGGCAAGTATCCAACACACGATCTCCCGGCTGTCGGATCGCATGCGCGACTGCACAAGTGCACTGCCGAGCGCTCGACCGACAAACAACATCGGAAAGATCGCCAGCCATAGAAAACGAACCGAAACAAAAATCGCCACGATGCTCGCGAGCGAGAGACCGAACGCGATGGGGTCGAATGTTTCGAGAGCTCGAGCCCGCCGGCGCAAGATTGCCCAGATTCCCGCAATCGACGTCAAGCCGAACGCGATCAGAATGCCGTCCATCAATCCAAAGAGGAGTGGACTGACCGTACCCGGGTTGTTCGACGCTACCCATGGATCGAAGTGCGACCATTCATCTTTGACCGACCAGATGGCCGCATCTTGCGAGGATGCAAAGAAGGTGAGGTGTTGTTCGATCCCGCGAGGATTCAACAGCGATACAAAGACAGAAATACCGATCGCCAGAATGAGCGCCAAGGCAATACGGCGCGTGGCAGCCAGGGCAGTGCGACGATCGCCCGCTTCGAACAGATACCACTCTGCACCCGCGCGCAAGCCTGTTCCGAGCAGACCCGCAAACAGGAGCAGGGGAGCGAGTGCGAAGAGCGAGTGTGAATTCGCCCAGACCAACATCATGCATGCAAACGCAAACCACTCACGCCGGGTCGGCACACGATACGAAGCCATGAACAGCATGCAGGTCACAAGCGTTGCGGGGATGCTCAACAGATCGGGACGCAGTTGATAGAGACGAGTCCAGGCCAGGATCGCGAAGGCCGTGGCGATCAGACATGCGACCAGAGTATTGGCGGAAGTTTTCCGCGCGATCGCGTAACCGAATCCAATGATGGCGAGAACTGCCAGGGCATGGGCGACTCGAATGCCGAAGAACCCCGTCGTTCGTTCGAGTCCGTGGAGCAGCACGCCGAAGAGCCATTCGTGTTGGATGGGTGCACTGGCGAGGGCGGTATGGAGCATGGGATCAGCATCCGGCCACAGGCCCTCGAGCCAATACACCTCTCCCATCTTCAGGTGAAACCAGAAATCGTTCGTGAAGGTTGGCGCCGCTGCAAGATAGAGCGAGAGCGCGACTACGAAGAGCAACCCCGACCCAGCGAAGATTACGGCTGCGCAATGCGCGTCGATGCGGCTCTCGGTCTTGCCGTTCTGCGTCGAGCTGTGTGAGGAACCGTCCACTGATCACCCGTTCGCAGTTGAATTTCGATAGAGGCAGAAGCGTAGCGAACGCCTGTGCCGTCGAGGGGCCGCAGATGACAGACATACGCAGAGCAGTTCAAGCAACCGGCAATCGCCATGCGGTTGCGTTGCAACATCACGAACAAGCGCGTCTCATCCGTGCATCGACCGGCGAAAGGACTAAGCTATCGCTCACTCTCGGGAGCACTCATGTCAAGCGTGATCGTCGTCATCCCAACCTACAACGAAGTGGAGAACTTGCCGCTCATCGTTGCGGAAGTACTGGAACAGGATCATCAGATCGAAGTTCTGATCGTGGATGACAACTCACCGGACGGAACGGGAAAGGTCGCTGACGACTTGCAAAAGCGGACGGGCCGAGTCCACGTACTTCACCGGCCCGAGAAAGCTGGACTGGGTTCCGCCTATCGCGCTGGAATCGCGATGGCGCTGGAACTCGGCGCGGAGATCGTGATCCAGATGGATGCCGATTTTTCGCATCCACCCGGGACCATCCCGGAAATGTTGGACGAAATCGAGCACCACGACATCGTGATGGGCTCGCGTTACGTCAACGGCATCACGGTGGTGAACTGGCCGATCGAGCGCATCCTGATCAGCTATTTCGCGGGGGTGTACGCCCGGCTCGTCACCGGGCTGTCGATTACGGATCTAACCGGGGGTTTCCGTTGCGTTCGCCGCGAGTTGCTCGAACAGATTGGCTTCGAGAGCATTCGCTCCGACGGTTATGCGTTCCAGATCGAGATGAATTATCGATTCGAAAAACACGGCGCCCGCATCAAGGAACTGCCCTTTTTCTTTGTAGATCGAACACTCGGAGAATCTAAACTCAGCTTGAACATCGCATTCGAAGCTTTCTGGATCGTCTGGTGGCTGCGCATCAGCGACGCACTCGGTCGCATCTAGGCTTGGCAATGACGTCACCCTGTCGGGTACTCGTCCTCAACGAGCGCGACCCTCAAAACCCCAGAGCTGGTGGCGCGGAGATCCACGTCGCCGAAGTTTTTCGTCGACTCGTCGCACGTGGGTATGAAGTCACCCTCGCCGCTTCGAGTTTTGCCGGTTGCAAAACCGAAGACGAGATCGACGGGATACGGATCTGGCGGCTCGGGCGACTTCGATTTTATTACCCCCGCGTAGCCTGGACTACCGCGCGAGCAACCCGCAACGGCGAGTTTGACATCGTCGTCGAATGCCTGAACAAGGTGCCGTTCTATTCGCCCATCTACTCGGCGGTCCCCGTGTTGGTGGTATGCCACCACCTGTTCGGCGAAGTCGCATTCCAGCAGGTCTCCTGGCCCGTGGCCGCTACCGTTTGGATCACCGAGCGGTTGATCCCCTTCTTCTACAAGCAGCTTCCATTCGTTTCCATCTCCGAGAGCACTCGCTCGGATCTGATTCGGCGGGGAATCGATTCAGACAGGATCCGCGTCGATCACTGTGGAATTCAGCATCCCGAGATCGACACCAAGAGGCCACGCGGAATGCGGGTCGCCTACCTGGGGCGACTCGAGGTGTACAAAAATGTCGACATCATGCTTCGCGCATGCGCTTCACTGGTCGAGCAGTTCCCCGACCTCGAGATCCTCGTCATTGGCCGCGGAGCGGCGCGGGATTCCCTCGAAGCACTCGCGATAGAACTGGGGATCCAAGAGCGCACACGCTTCACCGGATTCATCGACGACCGTGAACGCGACGAACTGATTTCGCAGACTCGTGTGTGTGTATGTCCTTCCGAAAAAGAGGGATGGGGACTCACGATCATCGAGAGCAACGCTCTGGGCACTCCGGTGGTGGCAACCGACGCGGACGGACTGCGGGACAGTGTGCTTGACGGTGAAACCGGCTTCCTGGTCGCGAGTCGCGACGTGGACGGTTTTCGATCGCGCATCGGCGAACTACTCGGCAATGATGCGCTCGCGATCCAGATGTCCGAACGCGCGCTCGCCTGGTCGAAGAACTTCGACTGGGACTCCGCGGCGGACGCAATGGCGGAAACGATCGAAGACGCGCGGCAATCGCAGTGAAGAACAATTTTTCAAAATGGGGCATCCCCTCGGCGATCAGCGCCACGGCGATCGTCTACCTCGCGCGCATCATCGACTTTGAGGGCGTGAGAGCCCACCTCACTCTGAGGGCGGCAGCGATCCTCGTCGCGGCGCTGATCGTTTACGGCGCCTGGAGCCTCCTCATCGAAGCCATCACACTGCGGCGGCTGACACACGTGAGTCGCAGTGACTTCGGCCTGATCACTGCAGCACGGGTCAAGGCGGCAAGCTATCTGGTGGCACTCGTGCACTACGCCCTCGGTGCCGCGACGCTCACGCTCTTGCTCCGTCGTCGCGCCGGTATTGGCGTCGCGAAATCTGCCGGGATCGTCATGTTGATCATGATGTTCGATCTCGGAATGGTGCTCTCGCTAGTGGTCGTCGGCGTCACCCTCGTCTCGGAAACGCAAGTGGAGTTGCAGTTGGGCCTGATCCTCGGCGTCATTGCGTTCATTGCTGGGGGGCTCGCGCTACTCCGCGCTCCCTTTTCGCTCGGTCTCCTCGATCGGATTCGCAATCTCGAGTTGTTCCACACCGCGCGTATGATCGCGACGCGAGACCTGGTGGAGTTGGCCGTACTTCGTCTCGCCTTCGTCATGGGCTTTGAACTCGTGGGCTGGGCGGCGCTGTATGCATTTGAAATCGAGGTCCCATTTGGTGCCTTGCTGGTAAGCTTCTCGGCGGTGGCCCTGGTTGCGATGCTCCCGTCGATCGCGGGCATCGGACCAAGCCAGATCGCGATGGTCGAATTCTTTCGGGCGTACGGCACGGCGGATAACCTTCTGGCCTGTAGCATCGCAATGTCGGCGGGGTTGATCGTGATGCGCGCGCTGATCGGTGTCGTTTTTGCACGCGAGTTCAGCCGTGAGGTCTACGACGCCGCTTGGGATGCGAAAACGTTGTCTGTCAGTACCCTGTCTGAGGATGAACCGTTTGAAGAGGAAGCATGAGTCAGGTCGCGTTTACCGGTGAGAGATTGCACGCGGGGAGTTCGCTGTTTGGCGTCGACCTAGCGCGACACCGCGCTCCCTACCTCTACGCTCTCGACTATGCAAATTCAGGGGCAAATTCAGGGGCAAATTCAGGGGCAAATTCAGGGGCCAATTCCGACTCCGATTCCAGAACCAGTCCCGGCGCTGCTTTGAGCGTCGGATTCGGCCCCCGTAAACGCGAGGAGACTCCGCGAGTGCTCGACCTCGGTTGTGGCTCGGGCTACGGAACTGCCGAACTCGCGGACGCCCTACCCCGGGTCGTCGGACTCGATCGCATTACTCACGACGCAAAAAACTCTCGTGACAACATTGACTGGGTGCGAGCGGACCTCCGCGCCAATCCCCTTGCGCCGGGTTCGTTCAATCTCATTGTGAGTTTTCAGGTCATCGAGCATCTCGACGATCCGCAGGTCTACCTGGAGTCGATCGCACGGCTCCTCGCCCCCGGTGGAACGGCGATCATCACCACACCGAACATCCTGACCTCGGACAAGATCAATCCGTATCACGTACACGAGTACGAATCCGAAGAGCTGCGCGCTTGCCTCGCGCCGTACTTCGACGAAGTGGTGATGCAGGGAGTCGGGCTCTCCAAAGCCGTCAGACCCTATTTCGATGCACGCCTCGAGCGCATCGCCAAAATCATGCGAATCGACCCGCTCGGAATTCGCAATCTCCTGCCCAAGGCCTGGGTCGCGTGGCTTTTCGCAAAGGGGGCGCTTTGGGTTCGGCGCAGCATCCGGAACAGCGACGACGGGTTGCCGAATGCGTACGTTGGCGACTTCCCGATCGCTCCCGCCAACCCGGCAGATATCGATCTATTGGCCGTCTGTCGAAAAAATCTGCGGCGCACCCATACCAAAGCGGCCGAAGGGGTGGCTCCTTGAGTGCGCCCATGCGAACCCCCAGCGGGCCGCACGCGACACTCGATTCCAGCGGTAGCAAACAAAGTTGGGGCAGAAATATCTGGTCGAAGGAAAGTGCCTGCACCCTCGCAGTCCTTGTCTTCGCGGTTTTGCTGCAACTCCAGAGTTTCGATCGCAGCATTGTTCCGATGGACGAAGGACATCTGGCGGCCCTCGCCAGCTGGATGGCTTCGGGGAAGGCTCTCTACCGAGATCTCCATACCGGAATTTTCCCGGGTATCTATCAATTGACGACATTGCTCTTTGCGGTTTTTGGAGACGATCTGCTGGTGACCCGCTGGGCCCAGGTCGCTGTAAATGCCGCGATCGCGGTCTGCCTCTGGCTCACCGGTGTGAGGATCATGCCCCGCGGCTGGGCGGTCGTGGCTCCGGCGCTCTATCTCGCATTGATACCGATGAGCTTCCCCGTGCTGGCCATGTTCAATTACTCATCCCTCGCACTCGCCCTCTGCATGACTTCCCTCTACCTGCTGATCGACCTGCTGGACAAGGGCCGCATGTCGTCTGCCATCGGGCTCGGCGTAACTCTCGCACTGGGTGTATTTTGCAAACAGAACTTCGGCGCGCTCGCGTTCGCCGCCGTTCTGATCGGCCTGCTCTGGAACCGCCGCCACTCTAGATTGGCAGACCGCGGTTGGATCGCCATCTTACTGCCGATCGCCAGTTCGGGTCTCGCGATCACGCTTGTCTTCACCATCTACTTCGTCGCCACCGGCACGTCGATGGATTTCATCAGCGCCACCATGATCCAATTGGGTGGTGATCAGCTGGAATCGTTCAATAATCCGATCCCGCCGGTGCTCGGATATCATCCCCTCGAAGACCCGCGCTTCGTATTTCTCTACTCGCCCCCCTACCTGTTCAACAAGATGTACCACGGCGAACCTCTATTCGGCATTCAGGTCGACACCACCGTGCAGAGCATTGCCATCCGACTCTCCTACGGGATTGCGCTCGCAACCTTGTTCATGACACTTGTCATGGGTTGGTTTCGGGTAGGAAGCAGCAGCGCGCGCGATCGACGCGATGTGCGCGTCGTGGGGATCTTCGCACTGCTCTTTTCTCTCGGGATCTTTC
Source organism: Myxococcales bacterium (assembly GCA_022563535.1). Taxonomy (NCBI): domain Bacteria; kingdom Pseudomonadati; phylum Myxococcota; class Myxococcia; order Myxococcales; species Myxococcales bacterium. The sequence goes on along the minus strand of JADFNE010000030.1, from coordinate 26,701 downwards.
CATCCGCGATCTGGTCTCACCTGGCCTTTGTCCTGCCCCCGATCCTGCTCGCGGCGGGGCTGCTCGCGGCGCGCTGCGACGCGGCGCTCAAGCAGCGCGCCGGCATCGGATCCAATGCCCTGCGTTGCGGGGTTGCCGCCCTGGTCGTAGCCGGCTCGATCGCCGGGGTCGCGGCTTCTGCCGACATCGCGCGTTGGCACTCGACCCCGCTCGAACTTCCAAGGGCCGATCTTCAGGTCAGCCCCGGTCAAGCCGAGCTGTATCGCAACGCCGTAGCCTTTGTGAACCGATGCGCAGCCGATGACGAAGCCATCTTCGTCGCACCCTACATGCCAGTGGTCTACTTCCTTACCGGTCGAAGCAATGTTTCTCGCTACGACTTGACGATCCCCGGCAACGTCCTGGGCCATCGCATCATCGAATCACTCGAATCCTCGCAAACCAGATGCATTGTGTACAACCCGGTGATGTACCCCGAGTTCGCTCCGTTTCGTCAACTCTTTCCAAAGCTCAATCTCTACATCGAGACGAACTATCGGATGATGGAAAAGATTCAGGGCGGCGGTGAGACCTGGTTGGGACTACTCAGGAAGGGCGCTTCGGCACACCGTGCCGCGAAAATGCAGTGACGAGAACACGCACAGCGGCGAAGTAGATTTCAGATGAGTTGATCTTTGAATGACCGGCGATGCGCTGCTCGAAAATGATGGGAACCTCGCCAATGCGATAGCCGGCGCGAGAGACGCGCCAAACCATCTCGTATAGAAATGAGTAGCCGCTGGACTTGACCTGAAACGGGTCAACGGCTTCCAGTACTTCCCGGCGGTAGCCTCGGAAACCCGACGTACAGTCATTGACGGAAATTCGCAGCATCGTCCGGGTGTAAAAATTGGCGAACTTCGAGAGCGCCCGGCGGTGGATTGGCCAGTTCTCGATCCCACCACCGGGCACGTATCTCGAGCCGATCACCATGTCGTCGTGTTCGAGCAAATCGAGCAACGCCGGCAGATATCGCGGATTGTGGCTTCGGTCCGCATCCATCGTGAAGATATAGTCGTAGCCTTCTTCGATTCCGCGAAGAAAGCCCGCGAGATAGGCGGTGCCGAGCCCCAACTTGCCCTCGCGCCGGATCAAGTGGATCCGGGGCTCTTTGGCCTGCGCTTCGGCAACGACGTCACCGGTGCCGTCGGGACTGCAGTCATCCACAACAAGAATCTCGACCTGATCGGATACGGAGAGAATCTCCTCGAACAGGGGGAGGACATTGTCCCTCTCGTTGTAGGTGGGGAGGATGATCAGTGCGCGGCGATTCGCGTTATTCATGTGCGGCGCGCCGATTTGTCGGACATTCATCGGCCTTGGCCATGGCGAGGATCCTATTCTCCAGCCCCAGACTCCGTGATACCAGAAAGAGAAACGCGAAAGAAAAGGGTATCAGGGGATGGAAACGCGCGAACCCCGCGGGGCCGCGGGGCCCGCACTCCGCCTGATGATTCGTGTGATGCCTGCGAGTTGACCCCGCGAACACCCCGCAAACGTTTCTTCGTCATATACGGGTCTGATGATCACCGGCTCGCCACATCACGAGGTTTGCTATCTCATGGGCCTCATGGGCGCCCGTCAGGCCCAAACGCATGATCGAAAAGCAGTGACAGGAGAGAGCGGTGAGTGATCGTCATTCACAATCGATCAGCGTACAAGACCGAATTGACGGCTACCTGTCAGAAAAAATCGTGCGCTGGGTGTCGCTCGTCATGCGGCACGCGCGCCGTTTCGTCGTGGCAATCCTCGTAACCACCCTTGTCCTGCTCGGCTACACGTTCGAAAACCTGAGTATCAACTCTGACGCCGTGAGCCTCATCTCCGAAGATCTACCCGCTCGGATCAATCACGAAGCATTCACCCGTCTCTTTCCAAACCTCGAAAACGCCCTCTTCGTAGTCATCGACGCCAAGACACCGGAGCTCTCCAGGCTGGCGGCCCTCAAGCTCGGGCATCGCATGCGTCGACTTCCAGATTATTTTTCTGACGTCTACGCGCCGGGAGGGGGAAGCTTCTTCGAGCGCAATGGTTTGCTTTACCAGACTCCAGAACAGCTCGACGATTTTGCGGACCAGATGGCGCAAGTCCAACCGCTGATCGCCGCTCTGGATCAGGATCCGAGCCTCGCCAACATGACCAGCTTGCTGACCCAGGGCCTCGAGGCCGCCCGCGACGAAGGCCTGGGGGTCGAGAACTGGCCTTCAGTGCTCGAACGTTTCGGCGACGCGACCCTTGCGGTCTTTACGGAGTTCCCGGTCGCCATCTCTTGGGAAGAGATGCTGCTTGAAGGCTCGGCGATCGAGTCAGTTACCCGCCGGGTCCTGGTCGTTCATCCCATTCTCGATTTCAAGAACGTCTTTTCTGCTGCTCGCCCCATGGAGATGATTCACCAAATCGCAGACGAACTCGATCTCGATCCCGAAGCGGGTGTGGTCGTCCGCATCACCGGAAACCCGGCGCTCAACTACGAAGAAATGTTCGGCATCATCTGGGAGATTGGGATTGGCGGCATCTTCTGTTTCTTCGTGGTGGCGGTAGTCCTGTACTTTGCACTGCGCTCGGTTCCAATCGTCATTGCCTGCCTGGTATCACTGCTCACGGGCCTGATATGGACCGGCGCGTTCGCCGCGATTGCGATCGGCCACCTCAACATCGTCTCGATGTCCTTCGCGGTATTGTTCATCGGGCTCGGCGTAGACTTCGGCATTCATCTCGGGATGTGCTACGGCGACCTGCTGCAGCAGGGTCACAGCCACGAAGAAGCGATGCGCGGATCGGCCGAGAGCGTGGGAAGCTCTCTCTTGATCTGCGCAATGACAACGGCCGTCGGTTTCTTCGTCTTCGTCCCCACCCAGTACCTCGGAATCGCCGAGTTGGGACTGATCGCCGGCGGCGGTATGTTCATCCTTCTATTCCAGACCATGACGCTGTTCCCCGCGATGCTCACGAGCGTGATGCATGTGAGTCCGCAGTCCGTCGCGAATACATCATTCCGATTTCAACATCCCTGGTGGGCGCCGCTCGAACGCATGCCCGGGAGAGTGGCGATCTTTGGAGGCTTGGCCGGCCTGATCTCGCTGGCCGCGTTCCCCTATCTGCGATTCGATCCCAACGTGATCAACATGCGCAATCCCGCAGCGGTTTCGGTACAGGCGTTTGACGATCTGCTCGCCCAGGCGGGGACCTCATCGCCCTGGTTCATCAATTCGGTCGCCCCAAACCTCGAGATCGCTCGTGAGCGAGCCGATCAGTTTGCGGCCCTCGACGAGGTCGAACAGACGATCATCCTGAGTGACTACATTCCCGAGGATCAGGAAGAGAAGCTCGAAATTCTTTCGGACATCGCCTTCATGCTGGAGACGCCGGGCGGTGGGGACGAAACCGACAGCAAACCCTTCTCGGTGGAAATGCAGGTCGCGGCAATCCGCGATCTGCACAGTTTTCTCTCGACCGAGTTCCCCGACAAGCAAAGCCCGCTCACGAAAAGCATGCGCATATTGAACGAGCGACTGGAAGTCTTTTTGGCGCGGGTCGAACAAGACGAATCTCCCGACGACGCACTGGCGAGCCTCGACGACATCTTGCTTTCCAATTTGCCGGATCAAATTGCGCGACTGCACGCATCGCTCAACACCACCGGGATCACGATGAAGGATCTTCCCTATGGCCTCGTGAAGCGGATGCTCACTGAAGACGGCCATGCGCGCATTCAAGTCTTTCCCGCCGAGACCATGCAAACCGAGGCGTCCTTCACCCGGTTCGTCAATGCCGTGCTCACGATCGATCCAAAAGCGGCCGGAGTGGCGGTCAACCTGGTTGGGTTCGCCAAGGCGATACGCGATTCATTTCGCCAAGCGCTGATCTCTGCCATCCTGGTGATCTGGGCGCTGCTTTGGCTTCTCTGGCGACGGCCCGCTCCCATCTTGCTCGCCACCGCGCCGCTCCTCCTCAGTTCGCTGCTCATTTGCGCGATGATGGCGGTGCTCGACCTGCCGTTTCAGTTTGCCAATGTGATCGTGATCCCCCTGCTGCTCGGCATCGGCGTCGATAGCGGCATCCACCTGGTCCACCGCGCGGAAAACCTGAAGGACGATGCCGCCGAGTTGATGGGTACGACCACCGCGAGGGCTGTTTTCTACAGTGCGCTCACGACGACCGTCGCCTTCGGAACTCTCGCCTTTTCCGGCCACAACGGGCTTTCGAGTCTCGGGATCCTGCTGACGGGGGGCATGGTCCTGACTGTCTTTACCAACCTGGTGATTCTGCCCGCGCTGCTCAAACTTCGTCGCTTGCGAAGCTGACCGAACGCTGAGCGCAAAAGCTGCGGACCAAGATCAGATCCACGACGGGGTCAAGCACATGCGAGCACTGTATTTTGACGGCGAGCAAGCGCGGGTGGTCGAGCGGCCCGATCCAGTTCTCGCGGGACGCGTCGGCGTTCGAGTCAGTCTCGCCGGCGTCTGCGCCACCGATCTTGAAATCACTCGCGGATACATGGACTACCGCGGAATTTTGGGTCACGAATTCGTGGGGTGCGTGGAAGAAGGCCCCACCGAATGGATCGGATCTCGGGTGGTCGGAGAGATCAACATCGCGTGCGGCACCTGCGCGAGTTGTCGCCAGAACCTTGGGCGCCACTGCCCCAACCGAAGCGTGATCGGCATTCTGGGTGCAGACGGCGCCTTCGCTGAGCGCATCGCCATGCCGATTGGCAATCTACACCGAGTTCCAGACTCGGTACCCGACGAAGCCGCAGTCTTCACCGAACCGCTCGCGGCAGCATTCGAAATCCTCGAACAAGTCAAGCTTCGACCCGAGCACCGAGTATTGGTCTTCGGCGACGGCCGCCTGGGCCTGCTCATCAGTCAGGTCATGCAGACGACCGGAGCCTCGGTCACGACGATCGGAAAACATCCCGAGAAACTCGCACTGATGGAAGCTCGAGGCATCGCAACGTGTCTACTCGCAGATTGGGACGCAAGTTCCGAGCTGGGCGACATCGTGGTAGAAGCCACGGGCAGTTCGGCGGGCTTCGCCCGGGCAATCGCCGCGACTCGGCCACGCGGTACCATGGTGCTCAAGAGCACGGTTGCACACCCCGAAGCAATCGACCTCTCTCCGCTGGTCATCAACGAAATCCAGGTAGTGGGCTCGCGCTGCGGACCCTTCGCCCCGGCGCTTGCGGCGTTGGAGGATGGAAGTGTGGAGGTGGAAGCGATGATTGCGGAGCGTTACGGGCTGGAGCAGGCGGAGGATGCTTTGGCGAAGGCAGGGGAAGGCGGGGTGTTGAAGGTATTGATTGATTGCGGGGGATAGTGGGGGGGGGAGAGTTTTCAGCCAGGTATTGCGGAGAGGTTGATTAGGCCTCGTCTGCGCCAGCCTTTGCTGAGGAGCCAGCTTGCTGCCTTGGCGACTCCTATATCTTCTTCCTGGGTGGATGCCTTCACTCGCAAGCTCTTTGAGCTTGCGCGCCAGCCGTCGAACTGGCTGCCCGAAGAGGCTTCGTCGATCTTCACCTGCGGCGCATGACCGTTCCGCTGTTTGAAGTGCTTTCTAATATTGAGAAGTACGTAGCGAAGCGCGTTGCGCACCTGCTGGGGCGAAGTGAGAAGCTGAACGTGATAACGCCCTGCAATCACCTTACCTGTGCGCTTGAAGACACGATTCACAGCCAGTGCAAAACGAGCCGCAATCGACTTCATGCCCCGAGAGAGGGCATCCTGAGACTCCGCCTCAACGATCATGTGAAGATGATTGTGCTGGATGGAATACTCAACCAACCGAAAGTCGCCGCGCTCACACCCCTGGGCGAAGGTCTTGCGCACTTCCATTACGAGTGATCGTTGCCGAAGGTTCGAGAGCCCCTTCACAACACGCAACGTCACATGGGCCGGAGTAAGTTTATGAAATCCAACTCGCTGTCGATGAGGTTCCTGGCCCCGCCCAACTCGCTTGGCCCCAGCCCCTTTGCGCGGGCCGCCATGCCCAGAGGTCATTCTCTCCTGCAAGACATAGTCAGCGAGTTCGAGCTGCTTGATTACTGCCATGCCTGTACTATAGCAGGACCAGCGCCCCGGTCAACCTAATAATGCGTCAGATAAATAAAATAAACAAAACTACAATTCGCGAACTTTGATTCACCTCCGTCCGCGCCGCCGCCATACCCGTCAACAACTACCACCTCCACAACGACCCTTCCCCTCAATGCCCAAATGGCAACACGCTCAGTAGAAGGAAGCTCCCGAGGCTCACCCCCAAAGCCCCGCAACAGGACAAAGACTCACCGCAAATATCGATGAACAATCGGCATGCGGCGCCCTGTACCGAAAGCCTTCGCTGTAGTGCGAAGCACGAGCGGCGCCTGCCTGCGTTTGTATTCATTGCGATCCAGTCTTCTTATTGCTTTCTCAGCGACTTCCGGTGGACATCCATCGGGTATCTGAACACTTGTCGCTCCCAGTTCTCCTTCGATGCACTGTTCGAGTAGTGAATCGAGGATGTCGTAATCGGGCAGGTCGTCGCTGTCCAGTTGGTCTGCGGCGAGTTCGGCAGAGGGTGGTTTGGTGATGGTGTTTGCGGGGATGTGCGGTTGCTTGCGGTTTGCGTGGCGCGCGATCGCGTAGACGTCGTGTTTGTATACGTCTCCGAGCACGCACAATCCCCCGACCGTATCACCGTAGAGAGTGCAGTAGCCGACGGAAAGCTCGCTCTTGTTTCCAGTGGCGAGAACCAGGCGTCCTTCGTGATTGGACACCGCCATCAAGATGGCCCCGCGAATCCGCGACTGGATGTTCTGCTGGGTGAGTCCGTAGTCGTCCTGTTCGCCGAAGAGTCCCGCGAACACGCTTCTGTAGCCTTCGTAGATCGTCGCGATCGACACCTCGCGCACTTCGATCCCGAGCAACTCTCCGAGCGCGTGGGCATCATCGACGCTGTGGTCTGACGAGTAGGGGCCCGGCATCGCGATCCCAAGCACTCGATCGGCTCCCAACGCCTCTACTGCGAGATGGGCGGTGACGGCGGAGTCGATCCCGCCCGAAAGTCCGATAACGGCGCCGGGGGGCAGCTGTTGTTTGTGGAAGTAGTCGCGGATCCCGAGCACCAACCCGGCTTCGAGTTGGGCGGCGTTGTCGAGATCGACCACGTCTACTACGTCATCAACAACGTCGTCGACCGGATCGCTGATCGAACCGCCGGGCATTTCCATATCGACAAAGGAAAGGCCCGACTCAAAGCTCGGCAACAGGCCCGAGATGCGTCCGCTCGCATCGGTTACAAAGGATCCGCCGTCGAAGATCAGTTCATCGTTGCCCCCGACCTGGTTGACGAACACGATGGGGACCTGGTGATTCCTGGCGAGGTCGACCAGCATCTGCCGTCGCTCTGCCGCTTTGCCCGCATGCCAGGGTGAAGCCGATGGATTGAGGATCAGTGAAGCGCCCGCCCTGACCATCTCTGCGACGGGATTGATGTCGTAGGGGATTTGTTCGCACCAGGTATCCTCGCAGATCGCAATTCCCAGGGCGGTCCCATTGACCCGAGCGATCTCGCGTTTTTGCGACGGGGCGAAGTAGCGTTTTTCGTCGAACACGTCGTAACTCGGCAGCAGTGTCTTGGATTGGATGTGGACCTGCTTGCCGTTCTCGAGCAGAACGCCCGCGTTGACCAGGTCGCTTGCGCCGGATGGTCGCCCGTCGTTCTCTCGCAGCACCGCACCGAGGGCGATCGCGATCCCGTTCGAGGCCGGCAACAGGTTCTCGAGCTCCTGCAGTTGATCCCGCACAAAGCCGTCCCGCTCGAGCAGGTCCATGGGCGGGTATCCGGTGAGCACCATTTCGGGCAACACCACCAGGTCTGCGCCCGCACGTCGTGCCTTGTCGGCCGCTTCCTCGACGAGTCTGCGGTTGCCGACCAGGTCGCCGACGGTGGGATTCACTTGGGCCAATGCGATCTTCATCGCGGGTGAGCATACCTTCGATCGGGAGTCTTCGGGGCTGCTTGGCGGCTACGGAAAGTAGACGTAGATCGCGTCGGCGGTGCAGCAGGGCCTGGTCGTGTTTTCGAGATGGATTTTGACTGCGAACGTGACCCGCGCCGCACCACCCGGGACATTGCGGACGTGCTTGATCTCGGCGGAAAGACGCACTCGCGCGCCCGCGGGAACCGGAACCGGCAGACGCAATTTGTCGATGCCGTAGTTGATGGTGCGCGACGCGTTCTCGACTCGGACAATTTGTGGCAGCAGCGTCGGGGTCAGGGAGAGCGTCAGGTACCCGTGGGCGATGGTGCCGCCAAAAGGCGAATCTGTCTTTGCGCGCTCGACGTCCACATGGATCCACTGGTGATCGCCAGTCGCCTCGGCGAAGTGTTGGATCTGTTCCTGGGTCACAGTGATCCAGTCGCTCTGGCCCAGCGGCTTGCCGATGTAGTTCTTGAGGGAGGCGATGTCGGGAATGACGATGGGAATGGCCATGGTTTCCGGGGGGTTCCTTGCTGCAATGGTTCGCGGCACCGCGACTATAGCTCCGCCGTGTGAGCGTTCCAGCGCCGCTTTGTCGACGAACGCACGCGTTCTAGTGCAGTTCAGCGAGTCGGTTCCATTTGCAGGAACTTGGTGAACTCGTCCGGTGGGACGGGTTTGCTGAAGAGGTAGCCCTGCATCTCGTCGCACTCGATGCTGCGCAGAAAATCGCGCTGCTCCTGGGTCTCGACCCCTTCGGCGATGACGAGCAACTTGAGTACGTGGGCCATGGCGATGATGGCTTCGACAATTCCGTTGGCGTCTGGATCGTCGGGCAGATCCATCACGAACGAGCGATCGATCTTGAGGGTGTCGAGGGGAAGTCTTCTCAGATAACTCAGCGACGAGAAGCCGGTGCCAAAATCGTCGAGCGATATTCGGATGCCGAGTTCGCGAATTTGTTCGAGCGCACGGGTGGTTTTGTCTTCGTCTTCGAGCATGGCGCTTTCGGTGATCTCGAGCTCGAGAAAACGTGGATCGAGTTGAGTTTCTTGCAGAATATCTTTGACGACTTCCAAAAGATTAGTGTCCGAAAACTGCCGACTCGACACATTCACCGCCACCGGGATCGGCTTCAGTCCGCGGTCCTGCCATGCCTTGTTCTGCCGAGTGGCTTCATGCAGAACCCATTGACCGATCTTGGAGATGCAGCCGATTTCCTCGGCGAGAGGAATGAACTCATCGGGGGGAATCAGGCCGAGGTTGGGCTCATGCCAGCGCAACAGCGCCTCCATCCCGACTACCTCTCCAGATCGAAGATCGCACTTCGGTTGATAGACCAGATGCAAGCTTCCATGGTCCACTGCTTCACGCAGTTTGGATTCGAGCACCAGCCGGCGTAGCGAGGTCTGATTCAGTGACTCGGTGTAGTACTGAAAATTGTTTCCGCCCTGGGACTTGATAAAGGTCATGGCCCGGCCCGCTTGACGCAAGAGCGATTCGGAGTCCTGGCCGTCGAGCGGATATACCGATATGCCGATGCTGGCCGTCAGGGTCAAGTGTTGTCCGTCGACTTCGATGGGCTCGGGTATCGCCTCCAGGATGCGCTTTGCGACTCGGCCCGCGTCCGTGGGATGCGCAATCCTGGGAAGGAACAGCGTAAATTCGTCTCCGCCTACCCGCGCAACTTCTGCGCTGGGGCCAGGGGACAGGGTGCGCCCGACGCAATCACTGGCTCGCACCTGATTGTTGACCCGATCGGCGACGACCTGCAGGATCCGATCGCCCGCGGTGTGACCAAGGGTGTCATTGATGACCTTGAAACGATCGACATCGAGGATCAAGACGGCGACGAGATTCTTGCTCAATTTCGCGTGTTTCAGTGTGTCGACCAGGCGGGCGTTGAACTGTCTTCGGTTCGTGAGGCCCGTCAATCCGTCGAAATTGGCGAGATAGCGAATTTGATCCAACGCCCTTGTGTGATGGGTGTTGTCTTGAACGATGCAGGTCACGAGGCTGCGACCGATTCCATCGTCGAGAAGTTCGCCGCAGTAACGTACGTGCCGCACCTGTCCGTTGGGCAAGATCAGCCGGTGGTCCACGGTGAAGCTCTTGCCGGCGTCCAACGCTTCCTGGCTGACGGTGACCACGCGTTCTTTATCTTCGGGATGAATCATGTCGGTGAAGAGATCGGTTTCGGAATTTCCTGCACCTACGTCGAGATCCAGAATCGAGCACAACTCCTCGGACCAACGCGTCTCTGTCGTCTCCGGGTCGTAGGTGAAGCTGCCAAGCTTCGCGATGCGCTGTACGGTCGCCAGAGACGCGCGGTTGAAGCGCAGTTCACTCAAGCCACGACTGGTGCGCACCAGGTGATCCGCTCGGTGTGCGAAGTGAACCCAATTCACGGGTTTCGCGATGAAGTCGGTGGCGCCGGCTGCGTAGCCCCGAGCCACGGCATCCTTCTCGACGCCACCGGTGACGAGCAGAATTGGAAGCATCATTTCGTCAGCAACTTTGCGCAGCTCTCTGCAAACCTCGATGCCGTCGATGCCCGGAAGACGCACGTCGAGCAGTACGATGTCAGGTTGCACTTCGCTGAAGATTTCGAGCGCTTCCTCGCCAGTTTTGCAGGTGTAGACCAAGAAACCCGAAGCCTTCATCGTCTTGTTTGTCATGAGCAAGAAAGTGGCGTCGTCGTCTACGACGAGGATTCGCGGTGTTCTATCGCTGTCTAGCGGGCCAAGCATGGACGCTCCCAATCCTACTAATCGGAATTTGTAGAATTGCGCTTGACCCGATAACGGAAATTAGCTGGATGGGTTGGCTACGCGTTCTCACCGTGAATTGCAGCGATGAATGCATCGTGAAGCGCTCGACCGATCGTCGCGCGATCCGCCTTCTTGTAGACCTTGCGGAAGGCCTTTAGCGGAATGATGCCCTTGGCCATCGAACGATGCCCGCCGCCAACACCCAGGTCTTCGACTACGGCGCGCACGACATCGCCCGCGGCGCGTACATAGCCGACGTTGCGCACTGAGAAGACGAGATTCGATCCGACAATGCCAGCGGCGATCGCCCATTCGGCGCCTTCGGCCTGCAGGCCCATGTCTGCAACCTGCGGGATTACATCTTCTCGAACGCGACCGAGCACGAGGATGTGGATCCCATCGCGCACTTCGGCGTGACTCAGCGCGCGTCCCAGGGCGCGAAGCCCGTCGAGGGGCAGCGCCGGTCGTTCGATTCTGCGCAGCAGTGCGGGGCTATGGGATGCGTGAAGGTAGGCGAAGGACAGCATGTCGTGCGGGCTGGTTTCGCGGCCGAGCAATTGAGTGTCACTCTTGATGCCGTAGAGCAGGGCGGTTGCGAGTCGGGGTCCAATTTCAATTCCCGATGCCCGCAGATACTCGGTGAGAATGGTCGCAGTGGCACCGTAGCTGGGACGGATGTCCTTGATGACGCTGTCGTATCCAGTGCGCTCGGGATGGTGATCGATCACGACGTCCACCGAACGCAACCGGGGAGGCGGCTCATCGCCAAAGACGTTCGGTTGAACGTCGACCAGCATCAGGCCGTCGAATTCATCCAGTTCTTCGGGCGAGATGGTTTGAATGTCGATGCCGAGTGCCCGAACCAGGGCGCGATTTTCGGGTCGTTGGACTTCCCCGAACGACACCAACGGTGCCGTGGTCTTGTTGCGGCCGAGGATGACACGCAGGGCGTAGCCGCACGCGATGCCGTCCGGATCGGGATCGGGTTGCAACAACACCGCGACTTTTTCGCGCGGTCCGAGAAGTTCTCGCAGCCGGGCCACCCGTTGAAGATTGTCCAGGTGGTCGAACTCCATACTGATGTCGTCGCGGATCAGGGTCTTGAGCCCGGCCAGTCGCAGACACGGGTGATCGGGAAGATCTTCAACGCTGAGCATATCGGTCAAGAGCAGGATCGGGGATTCGGGCGCTGCCTTGGCGATCATCGGAATTGCCGTGCGAACCCAGGGACCATCGTCACATACGAGTGCGAACCCCTCGCCGGGCTGCGGGTTGAGTTTGCTGATGGCGTCGACGCTCAACCCGCCCGATAGCGCACGGAACCCGGGCGGACGCAGGTTCGACTCTTCCTCGCGCGGAACCCAGGTGAGCTCTTCGTGATCGAGTTTGCCAATGCGCGTCCACAGGCGCGCATTGTCAGCTCCGTCACAGACGATGATGCGGCGTCGCACGATCCCCCTACCCCGTACTCGTAGTTCGCGGCCACTTCTCCCGCCCGAACGGGTTGCCAAGACAGGGCACCACGTGCTGGCGAGGACATGTTGTCGGTCGTCTATCGGTCGCTAATGCGAGTGGCTGTGGCACAAAGTCCAAGCGATTCGACCAAATGAGGAAAATTCAAGGGGGAGTGAAATTGAAACCCGATCGGCGAGTCTAGCCTGAAGTGTCGAACGGGTCCCGAAGGCTACGGGGCCGATACCAGGCCGAGATCTCGATCGAGACTCCTGGTAGAATGGCCCGGAATGATCGACGCAGCGAATGCAGACGGAACACGCGACACGGAGGAGCCCCCGGCCCCCGGAAGCTGCGACGAGACGGATCTCTACGTCGTCCCCATCGAGGAATCGATCGATCTCCACCACTTCAGGCCGCAAGAGATTCTCGCAGTGGTTGACGCCTATATTGAAGCGGCGCTCGAGGCCGGGTTTCGAGAAGTTCGACTCATCCACGGACGCGGCAAGGGAGTGCAGCGTGCGAACATTCGCAGGTTCCTGGAGCGCGACCCCAGGGTCGAGCGGTTTGGCGAGTCCCCGGCCGATCGCGGTGGCTGGGGTGCGACGCTCGCGTGGTTGAGGAATCCTGGCGACGGATCGGGCGGTTCGTCTCGTGACTGATCACGTGACACAATATTTCGATATCCAAGCGAGCTGAGAATTCTGTGCAGAAGATATTCATTGGCGACGTCCAGGGCTGTGGGGATGAACTCGAAGAGTTGCTCACCCGGGCGAGCCAAACCTACGGCGCGGAATTCGAACTCTGGTGCGTCGGAGATCTGCTCAATCGGGGCCCCAAAAATCTGCTGGCACTGCGGAGTGTGCGGGAACTCGTCCTGGCGGGGCGGGGCTTCTACGTGTTGGGCAACCACGAAATCAACCTGCTTCGAGTTTGGCTCGGCCTGCGAGACCTGGCTCCCCGGGACACCTTCGCGCAGGTTTTGGAGGACGACCCGCACGAGGGTTGGATCGATTGGATCTGCTCTCAGCGCGTCGCCATCTGTGGCGAATTAGAGGGGTCGAGCTACGCCATGGTGCACGCTTCTGTGCATCCCGACTGGTCACTCGAGGAACTCGAAGCGAAAGCGCAGCGCGTAGAGGCGCGTCTTTCGTCCAAAGACAAGTCCGAGTTGCGCGCGCTCTTGAATGTAGATGAGCCGACGTCCGACGCGAGCCTCGCAGAAGATCGCGACACCCTGGGACGACTGACCCGGTGTCGCAGCGTGGACCTGGCCAACGAATGGATGAGTGCCGTACCCGAAGCCCCTTCGCGGGCCTGGCATGCAGCCTGGTCCGAGCGGGGGCACGACTACGGTGTTGTGTACGGACACTGGGCGGTGCAGGGACTACATGTCGCCGCAGGTCTGCGCGGCCTGGACACGGGCTGTGTGCACCATCAACGGGGCCGCGATGGGTATCTGACCGCGTGGCTGCCCAAAGTATTCGCTTCGAACGACGACGGGTCGGTCCAATCCGATCAATTCAAGGTGCCCGATGTTCGGTTTTGGCGAATCCCGGCGCGCCGTCGGTATTACCAGTAACCCGCTACCGAACGTCTGCCTGATTCTGTCGTGGTATGCACGTAATTGTGTCAATTCTCATGTGCTTGTCGCGGTGAATACCGGGCGCGCGAGAAATCACTGGGGTTTAGGGGATTCACCGGATTGCCCACCGGTGGCACTGTTTTAAGTTGAATTCGTACATCGGAGCGGGGTGCATAGGAGACCGAAGCCCCAATCCCACCGACCGAATTCACACCTCAGTCGCCGATGTACTCCGAACCGCGTCGATGGGGTAGGGCGAAAGCACTGCACGGCCCGGTCCTTGCACCGCAAGTCGATGCCGTAGTCGATAACTCCGGTGCGAATCCAGTGAAACGTCCGTGTAGTGCCGTTTGGTGCGGGAGGACTTCCCAGACCCGGGAGCTCCAATCAAAGGGCGAAGTTACAGGAGATTTCGCTCGAGACCTCATCAATCGTGGGGCCAGCAGCCGGAGGAGAGCAGTCTCTGTCATCTCCTTCAACCCGATGATGATGTTCCGAGTTTCTCCAAGGGTTCGAAAAGGGGATCGACCAGAAAATAGGTTCCAACAGATCTGAATTGGAGGCGCGTGTCAGCATCGCACTCGGGATACGTTCCGTATCTCTCGATGTTCAGATCTGGGATCGATCTCAAACGAGCCGCTTCGTCGCAGCCGTATAAGGCGCTGAGCCTCGTCGGAGGCCTGGGAAGACTCCCGCCACTTCGGGTCCTGGTTCAATTATAAAAGGGCCGTGTGACCACTCCCCGCCGCACTGCAACACCTCAAACAACCGATCCTGAACAAGACCCCGGCTACTGCGCCGAGCCCGGACCTGATTGCGCTGCAAATGCGAAATCGTGTCTCGACCCCGAGAAGTCCGTAGTGAGATATCCTTGGAGACGCGGGCCCAACAACCAGACACACGTCGCCGATCGGGATATCTAGAACTCTGCCTACCGTTATGTATGCAACGACAGCTGAAGCAACATTCGCGAGTTCGTCGCGTCGGCGAATCCACGTCCGAGCGCTGCTGGCATCCATGCTGCTGCTCCAGATGGCGTGCGCTGTGAACCCGGTGACGGGTCGCCGGCAAGTCATTTTAATGTCCGAAGAAGACGAGCGTGTCATCGACGAACGAGAGGCGCGCAAGGTCGAGCAGATATTGGGCCTGGTGGATGCCCCCGAACTCGCGGCCTACGTCGATGCGCTCGGCCAGGCGATGGCGGCCCACGCTCCGCGCCGCCAGCTCGACTATCACTTCAACATCGTAGAAATGGACGTGCCGAACGCATTTGCGCTTCCGGGTGGTCATATCTACGTCTCGCGCGGGTTGCTCGTGCTTTCGAACTCTGAAGCCGAACTCGCCAACGTGCTCGGTCACGAAATTGGTCACGTCGTCGCGCGCCACGCAGCGCAGCGCGACATGCGGAGCAAGACAGTCGGGCTTGCGACGATCCTGGGCACGGTGGGTGCCGTAATGGCCGGGGCCGACGGTCGCGCAGTCGCCGGGGTGCAGATGTTGGGGGCGGGAATGATGTCGGCATATGGGCGCGACCAGGAGCGCGAGGCCGACCGAATCGCCCAGGACCTGACGGCATCCGCCGGAGTGAATCCCAGGGGGATGAGCGACTTTTTGCGCACGCTAGACAAAACTACA
This sequence comes from Myxococcales bacterium, assembly GCA_022563535.1. Taxonomy (NCBI): domain Bacteria; kingdom Pseudomonadati; phylum Myxococcota; class Myxococcia; order Myxococcales; species Myxococcales bacterium. The sequence goes on along the minus strand of JADFNE010000030.1, from coordinate 11,256 downwards.
CGTCTCGAACGCGGCTTTTCCAGGTCCGCGGGTTTTTTCGATACCCATCCCAGCACTCCAGAACGCGTGGCCGAAGCGACGACCCGCGCCGCAGTTCTGCGCTGGAAGCCCACGTTTGGTTTGGCCCCCAGCCGGGCTGAATTTTTTGCGAAGCTCGACGGTCTCGCGATCGGCAAACCCGCAAGCGAGGGGGTGATGCGTAACGGGCGCTTCCTACACCCCGATCTGAGGGTCTCCCTGGCTTTCCCGCACGGTTGGAAGGTCGACAACCAGCGCTCCCGGGTACTGGGTGTCGCGCCGGGTCAGAACGGAGTCGTGATTCTCGAGTTGCAAGGGCCAGGAATGGATCCGCGCGCCGCCGCCATGCAGTACGCGTCCGAGGAAAGGTTGCGCTTTACGGCGGGCGACTCGATCCGGATTGGCCCCCTCGAGGCGCTGCGGGTGAGAGGTCTGCTCTCCACCCCCATTGGTTACTTCGAAATGGAGTTGACCTTCATCGCCTATCAGGGGCATATCTACCGTTTGTCCGCCGGCGCACCGGAGGGCCAGTTTTCGAGGCACGCCGGGATCTTCCGCGGCTTCGCGCGAAGTTTTCGCAGCTTGCGGCCGAGTGAGGCGGCTGTCATCGACGAACTGCGGCTGCGGATCGCCACCGTGAGAGAGGGCGAGGATCTGGCCCAAATCAGTGAGCGCACGGGGAACGACTGGAGCCTGAACCGGACCGCGGTCGTCAATGGACTTACGCTGGGCGATCCCCTTGTGGTCGGGACGCTGCTGAAGATCGCGGTTCGTGAACACTACACCCCGGCTACCGCCATGGACGCGCCGGAGGCTCCCGATTCGGTAAATCCCTTCGGCCCGGATCAGCGCTTCACTCGGGACCCAAGTTACTCTCTCCCACGCGTCGCCCCCGGGGCTATCCGCCCCGATTGATTCGCTCGCGTTGACACGACCGTCGCACGAATGCGGGCTAGAATCGCCGATCGCGCCGTACGAATCAGTGGAGCAAGCAAACGCAAATGCCGGTCGTCGTAATTCCGCAAGCCTTTCGGGGCACCACCCAGGGTGCCGGCGAGGTGGTCGTGCCGGCCGGCAGCATCAGGGATTGCCTCGAAAGCGTGGGCGCTCAGGCACCGGGGTTTCTGGAACTCTGCCTCGACGAGCACGGCCAGGCTCAGCGCTGGCTGAAGTTCTTCGTGAACGAAGTTCAGCTCGACGTGTCCCCGGATACGCTGTCCGTCGAGATCGGTGAAGCGGATCGGCTCGAGGTGTTGGCCGCCGTCGCGGGAGGCTGAACACATCGGCTTTGTTAATGTTTCGGATCCAACTCCGGTGGGATTCGATCGCTAGAAACTTGAATCGAACACGGTCGATTCAGGAACCATCGCAATACGAATGGAGATGACAGATGGCTGGACCGGAAGGCGATCGCCTGATTCACGTCGACATGACCACGCAAACAGTAACGTTCGAAGACTTCCCCGCGGAGTGGAAGTTGCTCGGAGGGCGAGGACTGTCGGCAAAGATTTTGACACGAGACTGTGACCCGACCTGCGACCCGCTGGGCCCCGACAACGTTCTCGTGATGGCACCGGGCGTGCTCTCGGGTACGTCCGCACCGACCTCGGGTCGTATCTCGATCGGTGGCAAAAGCCCGCTGACCGGCGGCATCAAAGAGGCCAACGCCGGCGGCAATCCCTCTCAGCACCTGATGAAGCTCGGCTTTAGAGGGGTGATCGTGAAGGGCCAGCCCGCCGACCGCAACAAGCGCTACGGGCTGCGGATCAGTGCCGACACGGTCGAAGTCGTAGAGGCCGACGAATACAAGGGCATGTGGAACTACGCACTCTGCGAGAAGCTGCTCGCGAATGAACCCAAGACCGCTTCGGTAATTTCGATCGGACCGGCAGGCGAGCACATGCTCTCGGGCGCTTCAGTCGCGTGCACGGACCAGGACAAGGAACGCCGCCCCGCACGTCATGCAGCTCGCGGTGGCTTGGGGGCGGTGATGGGCTCCAAGGGACTCAAGTGGGTGCTGATCGATCCCGCCAAGGCGCCACTCCGAAAGGCAGCGGACAACAAGGGCTTTACGGCGTTGAACAAGAGCAAGTCGAAGGAATACCTGGCCGGCCCGCAGATGTTCAAGACCGGCACATCCGGGGTGGTTCCGGTCGCGAACATGCTCAACACGTTCGTATACAAGAACCGCACAGAGGGCCAATCGCCCAACGTCAACGAACTCGACGGCGCGCGCATCATCGAGAGCTTCGAGACCTACGGCGGAGGCATGCACAATTGCTTGACGGGCTGCATCATAAGCTGCTCGAACATCGTCCACGACAAAGAAGGCAACTACAAGACCTCGGCCCTCGAGTTCGAGACCCTCACCATATTGGGTGCGAGCTGCGCAATGGAGAGCTGGGAAGATGTTGCCGATCTCGATCGATTGTGTGACGAACTCGGCCTCGATACGATCGAAACGGGGGCTGCCATCGCGATCCTGATGGACGCCGGTGAAATGAAATGGGGTGACGCCGAAGCCGCGAAGAAGCTCTTCGACGAAATTGCCGAGGGCACCGACCTCGGTCGCGCGGTGGGGAACGGCGCAGTTGCGGTGGGCAAGCGCACGGGTCACAAGCGCGTCCCCCACGGACGCGGCCAGGCGATTCCCGCCTGGGATCCCCGTCCCCTCAAGGCGACGGGCGTTTCCTACTGCACCAGTTCGATGGGCGCGGATCACACAGCCGGCTTGATCGTGAACCCCGCCATGGCGCCCGAGGACATGGCTCGAGCGGCGCAAGAAGTGCAGCTCGTGAATGCGGTCTGCGATTCGTCGGGCTTCTGCCAGTTCCTCGGGCCAGACCTCGACATGATCCGAGAGTACTACGGCTTGCTGTACGGCGAGGAAGTAACGCGGGATCAGATCGCCGATATGGGCTGGGAGATTCTCCAGGATGAATGGAGCTTCAACGCCAAGGCGGGTTGGAAGGATGAGGACGACAAGCTCTCGGACTGCCTGGTAGAGGAGGGCATTGGCCCGGATCACTCGCTCAAGTTTGATATAGGTCCAGAGATCATCGCCCAGGCGAAGGTTCGCTTCGAAAACCGCGATGAGTTGTTCATGGCGAAGGCTGCCGGCTGATTCGCTGCGCATTTGGTTGGATTGCGGGCGGGGGGCGTTGGCTTCTCTGCCCGCTTTCCATTTGGAGACTCTAGATCGATGCGCGATGTTCGTATGAAGGGCTTCGCTACGCGCGTCGACGTCGAAGACGTCGAGCGTTTCCTGGTGGAACACACTCGGCAATGTGAGCCCGAAGAAGTCGATCTTTCGCAGTGCGTGGGGCGTGTTCTCGCTGAAGAGGTGAGGGCGGTCGTCAACGTTCCCGGTTTTCCCCGTTCGGCGATGGACGGCTACGCGATTCGCGGAGAAGAGAGCTTTGGTGCGTCTTCCTACAATCCAATCCGATTCGAGATCATCGGCGAATCAATGCCGGGGCAACCGTTCGAGGGCGCACTGGCCAAGGGTTCTGCCGTTCGGATCATGACGGGCGCCCCCGTGCCCGTCGGAGCGGATGCGGTCGTAATGGCAGAAGTCTGCAACGAAGAAGCGGGCCACGTCGAAGTGAGCGAAGCGGTCGCACCGCAGAGGAACGTGGGCGAGATTGGCGAAGACATTCGTGAAGGCGAGATTGTCTTGCGCGCCGGACGACGCTTGCGGGCGCAAGATGCGGGGCTCCTGTCTTCGATTGGCGTGGGCAATCCTCGCTGTGTGCGCCGACCCCGGGTGCGACTGGTCGTCACGGGCAACGAACTTTTACCGGCGGGTAGTCAACCAGGCGGCTCGAAGATCGTGGACAGCAATTCGGTGGTGTTGCGAGGGTTGCTCGAGCGCGACGGCGCAGAATTACTGCCCTTTGAAATCTTGCCCGACGAACCCGATCCCATTGCCCGCGCCATGGCAGACCCGCTGGCGGACGTCGTGCTCGTTTCCGGGGGCAGCAGTGTGGGCAAGGAGGACTTTGCGCCGAGATTGCTCGACGAGATGGGGAGTCTCGATTTCCACGGGATTTCGATGCGTCCGTCGAGCCCGGCGGGTGTCGGGCGCATCGATGAGCGACTGGTTTTTCTACTTCCGGGAAACCCCGTGAGCTGTCTGTGTGCCTACGAATTCTTTGCGGGTCCGAGTTTGCGTGCCATGGGGGGGCGAAGTCGCGCCTGGCCCCACCGACGCATTCGCTTACCCCTGGCCCGCAAGATCGCGTCAAAAATTGGCAGAACGGACTACGTGAGAGTTGGGGAAGAAGGCGGCAAGATCGTCCCACTCGCGACGTCCGGTGCTTCGATTCTCTCTTCTACCGTGCGTGCGATTGGCGCCGTGATCATTGCGCGCGAACTCGAGGGTGTAGCACCGGGCGACGAGGTCGAAGTATTGCTCTATGACGACGAACCATGGGAGCCTTCCCAGTGAAGCAGACACAGTTTCTCGACGTCATCGATCGCGACGAAGCCGAAAGGCGCTGGCATGAGGTGATCGATTTCGCGCCAGTTGGAATCGAAACCGTTGCACTCGAAAGTGCGCTGGGCCGGGTTCTGGCAGAGGATGTGCGCTCGGAAGTCGATGTTCCCGGGTTCGACCGGTCGAACATGGACGGCTTTGCGGTGCTTGCCGCGGATACCTTCGGTGCTTCAGAAGAAAAGCCCGTGCGACTTCGGCTGAATCAAGAAACGATTCCCACAGGCGTAATACCAAAAGAAGAAGTTCGCGCAGGAACTGCAACCATGATCGCCACCGGGGGCATGCTGCCCCGGGGCGCCGACGCGGTCGTACCCGTCGAACACACGGACATTGAAGAAGCCGGCGATTCCCCTTCGCAGCGGGTGCTCGTCGTTCGCCACTCCCGGGTTCCTGGGGCGGCACTCTCGTTTGCGGGGACTGATATGGGGCGCGGCGAGACGGTGCTGTTCTCGGGGACGCTGCTGACTTCACGCGAAACCGGACTGCTGGCGGCGATCGGGCGGGAAGAACTCCTGGTTTGGCGGCGTCCAACCGTCGCAATCATTTCGACCGGTGACGAGATCGTTCAACCGGGAGAAGCCATGCGCCCGGGACTGGTCTACGACAGCAATGGCCGAATTCTCGCCGACGCGGTTCGCGAACTCGGCGGGGAACCCGATTTCTACGGTGCCTTTCGCGACGACCTCGACGCGCTCCGCGGCGCACTCACCCGCGCGATCAAATCCGCCGATCTCGTGCTGCTCTCGGGCGGGACGTCAAAGGGTGAAGGCGATCTCAACGGGCTGGTGGTTGCGGAACTCGATCCAGGGATTGCCGTGCATGGAGTCGCGTTGAAACCCGGCAAGCCCATTTGCCTCGCTTCCCATCACCGTCAACCCGTCGTCATTCTTCCGGGCTTCCCGACCTCGGCGATTTTCACGTTTCACGAGTTTGTCGCGCCGGTCATTCGCATGATGGCGGGTCTTCCAGCGGATCGTGCTGAAGAGGTTGAAGCCCTGATGGCGCAGCAAGTGGTGTCGGAGCGGGGGCGGCTCGAGTATCTGCTCGTGGGATTGGTCGAGAGCGCTACTGGCGGATTGCGCGCGTACCCGATGGGAAAGGGCAGTGGCAGCGTCACGACGTTCAGTCGTGCAGACGGATTCGTTCGCGTGGGTCGCAACACTGAAATTGTCGAAGCCTCTGAACCCGTGAAGGTGACTCGCATTGGCCGGGAAGTGCCCGTCGCCGACATGGTCATGATCGGAAGCCATTGCGCGGGACTCGACGCCATCGCGAGCGCGCTCTCGAAGGAGGGGTTTCGGATCAAATTGCTCGCCGTGGGAAGTCTAGGCGGACTCGCCGCAGCGCGACGCGGCGAGTGTGATGTTGCACCCTTGCATCTACTGGACCCGGAATCGGGCGAATACAACGCGCCATTTCTCGACGAGGGGTTGCGCCTGCTATCCGGTTATCGACGCATGCAGGGCGTCGTGACCCGAGTCGACGAACAACGAAGTGTCGAAGCGCTGCTCGCCGACGGTCGGTTGCGCATGGTGAATCGAAATCGCGGGTCCGGCACTCGCATCCTGATCGATCAACTGCTCGGCGACTTGCAGCCCCCCGGCTTTCCACATGAGCCGCGATCGCACTACGCCGTTGCAGCCGCGGTAGCGCAAGAGCGGGCGGACTGGGGCGTCACCATCGAAACCGTCGCCCTGCAGGCGGGTCTTCGCTTCCAACCCCTCACGGACGAGCAGTACGATTTTGCGGTTCCCGAGGATCGCTGGGATCGTCCCGCAGTGGTGGCGCTGCGAAGGCTGCTCGAGCCTGGATCCGAGTTGCGCAAGACGCTCGAAGGAATGGGGTTCCGTTCACCATCGTCTTGATGTAGGGCCGACTGTCTGAGTTCGGGGTCAGCGAGCTTGTGTGCGTAGCTCGTGTAGCTTGGAATTCTCGAAACTCAGGCGACCGAAGGGTTTTTCAACGGGCCGCCAGGGGAGGGTTCCCACTGGCGAATTGCCTTCGTGTTGCGTGTAGGGTCGAATTGTTGCCGGCATTGGTGAGTCGCGTTAGCGTTTGTTTGCTGTAACGGTTGGTTTTAGCGACGGACAACGAAGGCTGATTGCAAAGTAAAGCAAAGTAAAGAAGGACGATCGAAAGGCGCCATGCCAAGTCCACAATGCGAGTCCAGCACGAGCCCGGGTCCTGTTGCCTCTTCTGTTTCCTCTCCGATAGCCTCGGAGGATCCGTCCCCAAGCCGTTTGGTGTGTGCTCTGATCGCCTCCCACGCATCGATCACCATTAGTGTGTCAGTCCTCGAGGGCCATTCGTGTCGGATCTGATCTATCTGACCATCATCGTGGTCTGCATCGTCATTTCTGCCTTCTTTTCCGGCAGCGAAACTGCACTGTTCCGCCTGCGCTCCCACGAGATCGAAAAGGAGATCGAATCGGCCCGGGGTCCGGCTGCAGTCGCCGTGCGCGATCTCTTGTCTTCGTCGTCTCGTCTGCTGGTTACGATTCTACTGGGAAACAACGTCGTCAATATCCTGGGTGCGTCGGCGGCTGCCGCGCTCTCGATTCGCCATTTCGGACCCCAACTCGGAATCGTCATTTCGACCGTCGTGATGACGATCCTGGTGCTGGTTCTGTGCGAAGTCCTTCCCAAGGCCGTGGCGGCACAACACCCCGTGATCGTGGCGCGGACGATCGGCTTGCCGCTCTACATCTTTCACGGGTTGATGCGTCCGGTGCACTCGCTCTTTGATCGCATCATCGAACCCGTTGTGCAGCGCATCGCACACGTATCGGGGGATGCAGCCGACCGGCATTCCGCCGAAGGCGTCCTGCGTTTCGCCCGGGAGGCGCGTGAAGGCGACCAGTTCGGCTCACCGCTCGCGATCATCGGCGCCACGTCTGACGCCGCGCAAATGGACGTGACCGAGATCATGGTGCAGCGCACCGAGATCGTCGCTTTTTCCGTTGACACGCCTCCAGCAACCCTGCTCGAAAGCGTGCTCGACGAGCGCTATACCCGCGTTCCAATTTTTGAGGAGTCGATCGATCACGTTCTCGGAATTGCGCACCTCAAGGACGTGATTCGGCTGGTCAACGACGAGCGAGGTGATGTTCGAGGGATTCTCAAACCGATTCTCCGGGTGCCCGAGCGAAAACCCATTCTGCGCCTGCTGGCCGATATGCAGCGATCGTTCTGTCACGTTGCGCTGGTGAAGGATGAGTTCGGTGTGACCCTGGGGTTGGTCACCCAGGAGGACATCCTCGAAGAGATCGTCGGTGAGATTCGCGACGAGTTCGATTTCGAAGAACTGTTGACCATTCGCAAGCTGGGCGACGAAAGCTACGAAGTGTTGGGACGAGTCTCGGTATTGGACTTCAATCGCGAGACAAGTTGGCGCATCACCGCCGAAAAGGGAGACACCCTGGCGGGGCTCTTCTTCAATACCTTGGGCCGAAGTCCTCGGCGCGGCGAGAGTGTCGAGTTGTCCGGGTACGAACTGATATGTATTGACGTTTCCGGCAGTCGGATCACCCGACTCCGCGTGATCCAGAAAACCGCGGATGACGATTCGAAATTTGGCGACAAGTCAGCTTCGACCTGAGGTCCAGCGACGACCGCGGCTCCGCCGCGAGCGCTTTTTCGCCAAATGCAGTCATGGAGAAATGGAGTGCCGGTAAGTGAATCGTTTCCGGTGCGCGGTGGCATGTTGGCCGTGGGCTGCTTGACGGCTGCAATCTTGTTCGCGGTGACCATTCCCGACAAGGGAGAAGTCGTCCGACTCACGACCCGAGACGCCGAAGGGCAAGAACGCGATACCGATCTTTGGATCGCCGAGGTCGAGGGCGAGATCTACTTTCGTGCGGCCAGTCCAAGGGTCAACTGGCTGGCCCGACTCGAGTCCAGCGATCGGTCGTATCTGGAGCGCGAAGGCCGGATGATCGAAATTGAGACCGAGGTGGAACACGACCTGAAGCTCCAGGCCCTGCTCAATCGGGCGATGGCGCAGAAGTACGGGTTGGCAGATCGCATTTGGGGTTCCGTGCGCTCTTCAAATTCCGTCGCAATTCGCATCCGACCTGTCGTGTCGCACGAGACAGTCGCTCAGCAGGACGAGCAAGAGGAACTTCCCACGCATTTGGACGCGCAGTGAGTCAACGGCGGCGAGGGCGATCAAAACCCCACTCGCGGCGACCCAAAATTCAACAGGGTCCGAGCAGGGTCACAGACGCAGCCAACGCCAGCGGCGAAGCCATAGACGAGGAAGTGTCAATCGACTCCCTGGCTGCTGGGGGGGACGGTGTGGGGCATCTGGCCGACGGCCGGGTGGTATTTGCGCGCTTCACGGTTCCAGGAGATCGCGTTCGCATCGCGGCGCTCGATACCGGTGGACGATTCGTCAGGGCCCATGCTGTCGAGATTCTGCAGGCGAGCCCCGACCGGGTCGAACCCGAGTGCCCGGTATTTGGTGAATGCGGCGGCTGCGCATGGCAACACGTCTCGTACTCCGCTCAGGTTCGATCCAAGCGCCAGATCCTGAGCGACGCGCTCGAGCGAATCGGAAAATTTCGTGATCTGCCGCCGATCCAGTTCATCGCCTCTCCCAAGGCCTATGGCTATCGCGGTCGAACACGCCTGTTGAGCGCGCCGGGGAAGATCGGGTATCGACGCTTTCGAGATCACGAGATCGAACCCATAACCGCGTGTCCAGTGCTGATGCCCGAACTCGAAGTAGAACTCGCTGCACTGGGATCCAGGATTCCGACCTACATCACCGACATCAAAAGCACCGACACCGAGGTCGCCGTCGCATCGGACACTTGCGAATGGGAGCTGGCCCTTGGAGCCGATGGGCAGGTGCGCACGACGGCGTTGGCTGAGCACGCGATCGAGGTCCCGGTGTCAGACACGCGTATCGAAATCGAAGCGGGGGGCGCGCGCATCGGCATTTCGCCCGGGGTTTTCGCCCAGGGCAACCCACTTCTTTTCGAAGTTCTGTATTCGCTCGTAGCCGAAGCCGTAAGCGGTGTACCTGGTGAAGAGTTGTTGGAGTTGTTTGCTGGCGCGGGTTTCTTCACGCTGGGTCTGGCGCAACTTTTCAAGCACGTGATTGCCATTGAATCCGATTCGACGGCGACCGGGGATCTCGCGCGCAACCTCGCCAGTGCCGGACTTACCGGGGTAGAGGTGCGAACGGCGCGGGTCGAAACTGCACTCGCAAAAATGGCGGGTAGCAAACCCGACGTCGTATTGCTCGACCCGCCTCGTGCCGGACTGGCGCGCGGAGCCGCCGAACAACTGGCCGCGCTGGGAGCGTCGCGAATTGCCTACGTGAGTTGCGATCCCGCAACCTTGGCCCGGGATCTGAAAATCATTTGCAGCGATCCCGGGAGTGAGCGCCCGCGCTACCAACTCTCGCGTCTCGCGGGTCTGGATCTGTTTCCGCAGACGCCCCACGTCGAAGCCCTGGCAGTGCTCGACCGCTCGGGATAAGGGTTTGGTGGAGGGCTTGGTGAAGCGCTTGGTGAAGACGGAAGATCAGGGTTCGATCAAACCGTGGCGCAGGGCGTAGCGCACGAGTTCGGTGGCCTTTCGCACACCGAGCTTTCGCATCAGGCTGGTGCGATGAGCTTCAACGGTCTTCGTGCTGATATTGAGCTCCGTTGCAACTTCTTTGGCCGAGAGGCCTTCGGCAATCAAGTGCAGAACTTCGCGCTCACGCCCGGAGAGCAGAGTGAAGGGCTCGTCGCCCGCCGATTTTGGGGCGCGCAATTGTTGCACGATCTCGCGTGCCACCGCCGGGCTGAAGTAGCTGCCGCCCCGGGTTACGGCGCGGATCGCGGAGACGACCTCGCCCGCCTTGCCGTTCTTGAGCACGTAGCCATCGGCGCCCAGGGAAATGGCGCTCTGGATGAACGGCGGGTCGCTGTGCACCGAGAGCAAAATCACTCTTACGTTGCTGTGCTTTACGCGCAATCGTTCGAGGGTTTCGAGGCCGCCGAGTCGGGGCATTGTGATATCCAGCACGACCACATCGGGCTCGTACTTTTCAACTTGTTCGAGGACCTCGCGTCCATCGAGGGCCTCGCCGCACACATGAAAGTCACTCTCCGCGTCAAGCAGACGGCGCAGACCTTCTCGCACAATTCCATGGTCGTCGGCTACGAGGATCGATATCACTTCAATAGAGTACCCAAGATTGCGGCGACTGGATCATTTCCCTGTGTCCCATTGGACGATTGCGGCGAAATTGACCGGCCAGTCGATTTTCCAGGTGCCCGGAGTCGAGGCAGTCCCGGGTTTTCACTGGTAATCATGGCCAGCAAAATACGCTGCGCCCGCCGGTCGGCATGGGCTACATTTTGACATGTGAGCAATTGAGGGTTGTCCGCGCTGAAAAGTGATTCAATCCTTGCCGCTGATCGTGCAGTCTCGGGATTATCACAGGAACTCAGCACTGTGCCGGGGGTTCACTACAACATTGGCGCGATGACCCAAAGCAAGTTCGACCTGGCCCAAAAACAGCGGCGAAGAATAATTGCTCCGTTTGCCCCACTCCTCGAGCCGGTCCAGTACGCCTTCGTGATCTCCCCTGATCAGTACCAGGTCCACGAGCTCCGCGAGAAGCCTTTGATCTTGACGCATCTTCAGCAGCGCCAAGAAATGTTCAAGGGCATCGTCAAAGCGCTTTTCCCCTTTAGCAATGTGGCCGGCCAGGACGAGGCTCACCGGATCGTTGGGCCGGG